>CAMVGT010000022.1 GCA_947167125.1 uncultured Erysipelotrichaceae bacterium | reverse complement strand
GGAAAGCGCCGGCCAGAGCGCCCCAGGAAATACCCATGAGCTGAGCGATGAATGTGATGTTGGATTTGTACTGAACAATTGCGATGATGACTGAAATCGCGATGAATACAACGATCAGAGCACGCATGATCAGAACCTGTTTCTTTTCATCCATATCCTTGATGACATGGCCCTTGAGAAGGTCAAGTGTCATGGTGGAGGAAGATGTCAGTACCAGTGAGGAAAGGGTGGACATGGAAGCGGAGAGAACCAGGATGACAACGATCGCAATCAGGAAATCGGGCAGACCGCTGAGCATGGTCGGAATGATGGAGTCATAGCCGCCGGCAGCGATATCGATCTGTGCGGAGAAGAGTCTGCCGAAGCCGCCCAGGAAGTAGCATCCGCCGGCAACGATGAATGCGAAAGCGGTGGATACGATTGTACCTGTGGAAATGGACTTTTCAGACTTAATGGCATAGAACTTCTGAACCATCTGCGGAAGTCCCCATGTGCCTAAGGATGTCAGGATGACAACGCCGAGCAGGTTGAGCGGATCCGGTCCGAAGAAGGAATTGAATACGCCCGGTGTCGATGAAACGGCAGGGTCCGTAACTTTTCCAAGACCGTCCAGCGCAGCCAGGAAGCCGCCCTGTGATTTGAGTACAGCAGCGATGACAGCGGTAATGCCGAACAGCATGATGATGCCCTGGATGAAGTCATTGATTGCGGTAGCCATATATCCGCCGGCAATGACATAGACACCGGTCAGGACTGCCATGACGATGACACAGATGGAGTAATCGATATTGAATGCCATTCCGAACAGACGGGAAAGACCGTTGTAAAGAGATGCTGTATAGGGAATCAGGAAGATGAAGGTGATGACGGAAGCCGCGATCTTCAATGCGGAACTGCCGAATCTTGCCTCAAAGAACTGCGGCATGGTTGCCGAGTTGAGGTGCTGGGACATGATACGGGTGCGTCTGCCGAGAATGACCCAGGCAAGCAGGGAACCGATCAGCGCGTTGCCGATACCGATCCATGTTGAAGCGATTCCGTATTTCCATCCGAACTGACCGGCATAGCCGACGAAGATAACTGCGGAGAAGTAAGATGTACCATATGCGAAAGCGGTAACCCACGGTCCGACCGTACGTCCGCCAAGGACAAATCCGTTTACATCTTTTGAGCCATGTCTGTAGAAGAAGCCTACAGCGATCATGACTGCGAAGAATACAATCAGCAGGAATACTTTGAAAAACATAATGTTAACCCCCTTAGACTTCGCTTTAACGCTTCATTGCTTTAGTGCATTAAAACTTTAGTCCAGCAAAGTATAACGCTTTCATGCATGTATTGCAACCCCTAATTCATTGTATTTATGAATTTAAAGTGTTAAACTGTAAGTGGAGAAATTCAATGAAAAATAATCTGAACACAGCGGAAGTCGATCAGCTGTTCGACGCAATTCTGTCTCTTGAAACAAAAGAGGAATGCCGAAAATTCTTCAAGGATATCTGTACAGTCAATGAGCTGCTCACATTCGCGCAGCGCTTTGATGTCGGTATCCGTCTGCTGAACGGCAGCACCTACCAGGAAGTCTCCAAGGAAACAGGTGCTTCCACTGCAACGATCAGCCGTGTCAGAAGACTGCTCAACGATGATGAGGACGGTCTTGAAATGGCGGCTGAACGGATCACTCAGAAATAACAGCTGAAGAAGCGGAATGCTTCATTCTTCCATTTAAAAAGTTTCCCGCAGGAAACTTTTTTCTTTTATGCCGCTTCTTTGGAAGCGTGATGATTCATTGTGTCCACTTTTGAAGCGCGCTCTTTCCATTTTCCGGAAAGCAGATATGCGCCGCCGATGAAGAAGGGGACAAGACCGCTGAGCGCGTTTCCGTACCAGAGTCCTTTGATTCCCATACTGAACACCACACCTAACAGCAGTGCCAGACCGATGCGGCAGACAATGCCGTCAAGCAGCGCCACGGCAAGATTCAGCTTTGAATTGCCGGAGCCGTTGATCAGCGCGAAGTTTGCCGGACGCAGGGTTGCGCCAAGATACTGCACCATTGCGACAGGGATATATTCAAGTGCCATGGTAAGAACAGCCGGATCGCTTGAGAAGAGACCGAACAGCCATTCCGGTTTAAATAATGTGATTACCGCAAAGACAGAAGCCGGGATCGCGACAATCCATAATGCATGATAGACAACCTTGGGAACACGGTTGATTTTCGCTGCGCCGAGTGCCTGGGCAATCATTGCGCCGCCGGCGGAGGAAATGGACTGGGAAACGATGGAGATCATCGATTCAAGCTTTCTTGCGACACCGGTGACAGCGACTGCGGTTGTACCGTATGTGTTGATATAGGAATTGACAAACAGCATTGAGAAGGTGATCGCAGCCGACTGGATCGCCATCGGAATGCCAAGGGAGAGCAGCGGTTTGAAGACTTCCGGGTAAACCCTGAAATGTTCCGGTTTGAAGTCGAAGTTGAACTGTTCGCGGGATCTGTAAAGCAGAGTGATCGCGAAGAGGAAGCTGGCACCCTGGCCGATGACGGTCGCAAGCGCGGCGCCGAACGGTCCCCATTTGAACACTGCGACAAATACAAGGTCGAGAATGACATTGATAATGGAGGCGATGGCAATGAACATGAAGGGATGCTTTGAGTCGCCCATGCCTCTTAAGATTGCGGATACAAGGTTATAGCCGTAGATGAAGACAATGCCGTATACGCAGGTGACACAGTACTGTCTGGTCATCTCAAAGATTTCTTCAGGTGTGTTGAGCCATGCGATGATTCCTTTATAGCTGATCAGGAAGATGATCATAATGACCACAGCAGCAGAAAACAGGAAGGTAAACAGGGTTCCGATCATCTGTCCGACCCGGTCTCTTCTGTTTTCGCCGACATAGCGGGAAATCAGGATCTGTCCGGCATTGGAGAAACCCATCGCGAAGAATGTCAGCAGCATCAGTACTTCGCCGCCGATCGATACAGCTGAAAGTCCGCCCGTTCCGACAAATTTACCGACAACGATCATATCGACCATGTTGTAGAAAGTCTGCAGCAGTCCGGACATGAACAGCGGCATCGCAAACGTCAGCAATGTCTTCGGCACGCTGCCGGTGGTCAGATCACGGATCAGTTCTTTTTTTTCACTCATACATCCACCTCTTTTTCAACTTAAATATGATAGCAGAACATCCGCATGAATACATCCGTCTGCGCATGTTAAAAACGGGAAGTATGCGAAGAACTGACAGATGTTTTATACTAATGGAAAAGAAAGAGGAAAAGCATCATGGATCTGATGAATTATAAAGAAAGAATAGTAAGCAGCTGTGAAAAGGTTATCCGCGGCAAGCGGGATATGATTGAAAAAGTACTGATCTGCTATGTCTGCGGCGGACATATTCTTTTAGAGGATGTGCCGGGAACCGGAAAGACGGTTCTTCTGCGCGCATTTGCGAAAACCACCGGAGGAAGCTTCCGCAGAATCCAGTTCACGCCGGATCTGCTGCCGTCGGATCTGACCGGCATCAATATCTTTGATCAGAAGACTTCGGAATTTGTCTTCCGCCCGGGACCTTTGTTTGCCAATCTGGTTCTGGCTGATGAAATCAACCGCGCCACTCCGCGTACCCAGTCCGCACTGCTGGAGGCGATGGCGGAAAAGCAGGTGAGCGTGGATGGAAAAACATATGCGATGGCGGATCCGTTTATGATCATGGCCACCGAAAACCCGCTGGAATCCTTCGGTACCTTTGCGCTTCCCGAAGCGCAGAGCGACCGTTTCCTGATGCGCCTTTCGATGGGCTATATGAAGCGGGAAGAGGAGATGGAAGTCATCAGAGGAACAGACACATCCACTCTGCTGGAAACACTTGTGCCGGTGATTTCCCATGAAGACACCAAAGCCGCAGTTGAACAGATTGAAAATACGGAAGTGACAGCGGATGTTCTGGACTATCTGATGCGCATTGTCGAAGCCACAAGAAACGACGCCGCAATCCGTGTCGGCGTTTCCACAAGAGGCGCGATTGCGCTTTATAAATGCGCCAAGGCGCAGGCTGCTTTCGCTGGCCGCCCCTATGTGATTCCGGAAGACATCCGCGATCTTGCGGTTCCGGTCTTTGCCCACCGCATTCTGTTATCTGCCGGCGGCAGCCGCCTGGATCAGGAGGAAGCGGTCGCTTCCATCGTGAACAAGGTTCCGGTACCGCTTGAAGAGAGTGTGACGGCATGATCGCATTCCTGATTGTGCTTATCATACTCGGCCTGATTCTGGAATATATCTCATTGAATTCTTCTTTCGGAAACATTCATTTTGAATTTCAGAGTGATGAAAGGACGACGGAACCGGATGCGGCATTTTATATGATTGAAAAAGTGTCCAACACATCCTGGATTCCGGTGACATTCCTGAAAACAAAGATTCTGTTTCCCCATGGCAGTGCCGGTCAGAAAAAGCGGACGGTGCAGATGAATTCGTTTGAACGGCAGAGCACACAGCGCTATTTTCTGCTCGGACACAGAAGAATCACAAGAAAAGTGCCGTTAACACTGAGTGAAAGAGGGCTTTACTGGTTTGAGGACGCGGAGATGGAACGCGGCGATTTCCTCGGCCTGCGCTCTTCTTTTACCCATTGCTGGGGATATTCCTCAATCGCGGTTCTTCCCCGCAGACTGAAGGATTCCCGCTCGGTGGATACGCTCAGCGGCATTATCGGCGATTTTCTTTCAAAGCCATACCTGATGCGCGATCCCATTCTTTCGATCGGTGTACGGGAATATACCGGCAATGAGCCGATGAAGACAATCAGCTGGAAAAAGAGTGCCCAAAGGGGCAGTCTTATGGTCAGGGAATTTGACTATACAAGAGAGCGTTCCTGCTGTCTGGTTGTGCTCGGATCGGTTCAGGCGGATGAGGACGGAATGGAATTATGCGCAAGAATCGGCAGAACAGCCGGTGAAATGTTAATGGAAAAGGGTGTGCAGCTGCAGTTTTTCACCAATGCCTATCTGCAGGCATGCCGTCCTTTTGAAATCTATGAATCCGAAGCTTCAAGATTCGCCAGCGGGATGTTTCTGGATCAGCTGGCCAGAATCCGTCCCGGTTCTGTGGCTGCCGAATCAAAGCTTCTTGAAACGATCCGGGATCACAGCCGTTCCGGTTCAGAGTGTATTGTGATCACGCCTTGCGCAAGAGGAGAGGCAGATGCCTTTATGCAGAGACTCCGTACAGTCAGCGGCAGCGACTGCACGGTGATTTATGCGGATGATTTCAGGGAGGAATTAAGATGACTGCTTTTTTCAGACTTCTGAGCGATCTTTCCGCATACTGCGCTTTGATCCTTTATCTTGCCTGCCTGATTCTCAGGATTCCCTATTTCATGCCGGGATTCGGATTCCTGCTGTTAACGGTATGCGTTCTTGCATTGGCCTGCGCAAGACAGGAGAAACGCCTGATTGCCATCGGCGCATTGATTCCGCTTCTTTCACTTCTTTTTAAGCCGTCACTGCTGCAGTTTGCGATGATGGTTCCGGTATGGATCTATCTTGTTTACAGCGCTTTGAAAGAAACCTATGACCTGTCATGGTATGAATGTCTGAAGCTCTGCCGTACTATTCTCCTTGTCCAGGTGCTTGCGGCTCTGTGTCTTTTCTTCCTGCCGGGATGGGCAGACGCACTCATCAATGCCATTCCGTTTGTCAGTGTTGAATTATGCGCAATGGTATGTTCGCTGCGCTATTTCAGACAGGAACATACAGGCGGAATGATTTCACTTGGCTTATGCGCAGGTGTTTCACTGTTTTCCCTCTTTGCGGCTTTGACCGGTTTCTTTCCGGTTCTGTTCGGGAAATTCAAACAGTGGTATCTGCGGCTTGTCTCATTGCTGTTCAATATCGGTTCTGCGCAGGTATTGCCGCCGGCAGAAGAAATTGAAATTCCTTCTGCTGTGAATCCGGATCTTCCTTCCGGAGAGCTGCTGCCTTCAGACGGAAATGCGATGCCGGCTGTCATTGAACAGATCAAAGAGATGGGACTGCTTGAAAAAATCATCATAGTCCTGATCATTGTGATTGCGGTCGGTACGATCATTTATCTTCTCTTTTATTCCATGAAGGGACACCGCTATTACCGCCGTGAACATGAAGGGGACATCAGTGAAAAAATCACACCGGAGAAAAAGCACAGGCTCTCTCTGTTTGTGCCTTCGGATCCCAAAGAAGCGATCCGCTGGTATTATGCAAAATATCTCAAAGAAGCAGGAAAGCACGGCGTGCTGCTGAAAGCGCAGATGACATCCCGCGATCTTCTTGAGCAGGATCATCTGCTCTCCTATGAGGACGCGTCCGCTTTCCGTGCTGTCTATATCAAAGCACGCTACTCAAAAGCTGTTCCTTCCCAGCAGGATGTGCAGTCCGCAAAAGAATTCTGGAAAAGCGCGAAAGCCGCTTCCAGAAAAAGCTGATTATCCTTATTTGGTGATAGAATAGGCGGGAAAAGAGGCAAATATGCAGAATGATTTCGGAAAAGGAAAAATCTGGAAGGTAATACTGGCACAATCCGTACCGCTCATGCTGGCACAGCTGGTATATCTTCTTTATAACGTCGTTGACAGAATCTACATCGGCCATCTGCCGGACATCGGTCCGATGGCACTGACGGGAATCGGATTGTGTTTCCCTCTGACAACTTTGATCGCCGCGTTCACCAATCTGTTTGCGACCGGCGGCACACCGCTGTTCGCGATTGCCCGCGGTGAAGGGAATGAAGAAAAAGCGGAGCGCTATCTTTCACAGGTATTCGGCAATCTGCTGTTTTCTTCCCTGATTCTCTTTCTGATCAGCTATATCTTCCGTAAGCCGATCCTCTATGCATTCGGTGCTTCCGATGCGTCTTATGTCTATGCGGATCAGTATCTCAGGATCTATTTATGGGGAACAGCAGCCGCGATGATGTCAACCGGCCTCAACGGTTTCATCAACGCTTCCGGCTATCCGAAAATCGGAATGATGACAGTGTTCCTCGGCGCCCTCATGAATCTGATTCTTGATCCGGTATTCATCTATTTATTCCATATGGGAGTTGCCGGAGCGGCGCTTGCGACGGTCATTTCTCAGGTGGCTTCGGCTGCGTGGGCAATCAGCTTCTTTGCCGGACACACATCGGTTTATAAAATCCGCATATCGCAGATTCTGCCCGATGTATCGCTGTTAAAGGAAATCGTTCCGCTGGGTCTTGCCGGATTTGTCATGCAGGGAACCAACGCGGCGGTGCAGATTGTATGCAATATCGCTTTACGCCAATACGGCGGCGACCTGTATGTCGGACTCATGACAGTCATCAATTCCGTGCGTGAGATTCTTTCCCTGCCGGTTCAGTCGCTTTCCCAGGGAACCCAGCCGGTTCTTTCCTACAACTTCGGCTCAAAACAATACAGCCGGATCAAGGAAGGAATCAGGATTTCAACGGCGATCTCCTTTGTCTATACAGCCATCGCATGGCTGGCGGTTGTCTTAATGCCGCACGCATTGATGAGCATCTTCACCAGCTCATCGGAAATGATTGAAGCAGGTACACCGGCGCTCAAGCTGTATTTCTTCGGCTTTATCTTTATGACCTTCCAGTTTTCCGGACAGTCAGCATTCACCGCTCTGAAATGTTCCAAGCGGGCGGTTTTCTTCTCGATTTTCCGCAAGGTCATTATCGTTGTGCCTTTGACGCTGCTGTTACCGGCAATCGGATATGGCGTGGATGGCGTATTTGCGGCTGAGCCGGTCTCCAATGTCATCGGCGGCCTGGCTTCATTTGTTACCATGTATCTGACAGTTTACAGAAAATTCCCCGCGGACGGGGAGACTGCCCATATTTAGAAAAGGAGCTGAATATGAAAAAAGCAATGAAATGGATTCTTGTCCCGCTGCTGACACTGTGCGCAGGATGCGGTTCCATCAGACAGCAGGTCAATGACTGGAACGGACACATCTCCGGAAACACCTATACAATCGATACATTTGACAATTACGGACGTCTGGTGCTGACTACCCATGGCGACCGCATTGATGTATCGGGAAATGTTGTGCAGGAGGAAACCTATTCCGCCGATGAAAATTCCACCGGCTATGTCAATACACTGAGTTCTGTCATCACGCTGGATATCGACGGATCGCAGATGCTGACATGCGGCGATACCTGCATCTTCTATGAAAAGGGACTGGTTCCCGATTATGATTTCCAGATCGACACCATCGATTCTGAATCGGATTCCATCACCGACGCACCGATCATCTCCGCACTTGTCAATTCCGTCAAAAACAAATTCGGCAAGCCGGTTGTTGTCATCATCAAGTCACAGACAGGCGTTCCGATCTATGCCTTCTCAGGAAAGAAAGTCACATGGTCGATTCCTGCCGATCTGCCGAAGTTCACAAAGCTGATGGTGGATAACAAAGCGCTCTATCTGCACCGTGCCAACTTCCAGATTATCGATCTTGATCTGATCGACTGAGGCGCATATGAAAGTGATTCTTGTATCAGACAGCCATGGCGACAGGAAATGCCTGGACTTTCTGAGAAACACCTATCCCGACGCGGACGCGTTTGTCCATTGCGGAGATCTTGAAATCCCGGCTTCTGAAGTGAAGGATTTCATCTGCGTCAGAGGGAATACCGATTTTGATCATCAGTATCCATGGTCGAGAGTGGAAGAGTTTGAAGGCCACCGCGTTCTGATCGTGCATGGCAACGGGTATCTCAATCCGCTTGACCGTTCCGATCCGACGGCACTGATCAATGCCGCAAAGAAGGAAGGCTGCGACGCCGTCTTCTTCGGCCACAGCCATGTATCCTGCGATCAGACGGTAAACGGAATCAGACTGCTGAATCCGGGTTCCATCCGCAGGCCGAAGGATTTCTCCTTCTTTTTCAGAACATATATGGTTCTTGATATTACCAGAGAGGAAATCAAAGCGGAAAGAATGGTTTATGATCCGTTAGCCAGTCAATAGTTCTTGAGAATTCCATGCAGACTTTTTACAATAGAATCAAAGGAACGCCATTGCGTTTAAAGGTGCGCGTATGTTTGATTGGATCAGAAAACTGTTTGGACGCGGTAAGAAAGAGGAAGCGAAAATGGAAGAAAACAAAGTGGAATTTACAGCGCTGAAAGCAGAAGAACTGCCGGAAGAAACCGAAATGCCTTCCAGCCGCTATACCGAAGAATATGCAGAATTCCAGCGTGAACAGCTCGGGGAAGAAACTGCAGTAAGAACATCGGAACCTGAAGTGATTCCTGAAGAGGAAGAAACTCTTGAAGAAGAAATGCTTGCGGATCCGTTTGCGGATGTCGCCGCCCAGGACGCCGATGTCGAACTGCCGGAACCTGAAGCAGCTGAGGAACCGGAAAAGAAAAAAGAGGCTGCAGAAGCAGAGCCTTCTCTGGAAGAGCAGATGCTCGAAGATCCGTTTGCGGATGTTGCGGCACAGGATGCAGAATAACTGCACGTTCTGAATATCACTGAAAAGACAGTACCTCAGGGACAATTTTTGAGTCCTTCTCAGTACTGTCTTTTTGATTGTTTCTTTCAATGTGCCTTGAAACATGTACCGACGGATTTTCCTTCCATCAGATCATAGAGAAGGGAAGGCTTGGATCCGTTGATGACATATGCCGTGATGCCCTGGGCAGTCGCAAGATCAGCCGCCTGCAGCTTGGTGCGCATGCCGCCGGTGCCGCGTCTGGATCCGGCGCCTCCGGCAAGATCGTATGTTTCCGGTGTGATGTCTTCAATCGTTTCAATCAGTTTCGCATTCTTGTATAGACGGGGATCGCGGTCATAGAAACCGTCGATGTCGGAAAGAATGATGAGTCTGTCCGCCCGGCAGAGAATCGCGACAACCGCGGATAACATGTCATTGTCGCCGAAGAGTTTTTCTTCGGATTCGATTTCGGTATAGCTGACCGAGTCGTTTTCATTGACGATCGGGATAATGTTCTGTTCCAGCAGCGCTTCAAATGTATTGGCCAGATTTTCCTTTTTGACTTCCTGCTTGATATCATCCGCATTCAGAAGGATCTGGGCGACAATCTTTCCGTATTCACCGAAGAATTTGTCATAGAGAAACATATTCTCGCACTGGCCGACAGCAGCAGCCGCCTGCTTCATTCTCATTTCCGTCGGCTTTCCCGGCAGATGCATTTTATTGGCTCCGACAGCGATCGCGCCGCTTGATACAAGCACGACTTCATTTCCCATATTCTGAATATCCGAAAGAATCCGGGCAAGCAGCTCGATTCTTCTCAGGTTTGAATTTCCGTTCTCATTGGTTAATGTCGATGTTCCGACTTTGACAACAATGCGGTTCTTTTTGACAGACATACGCTCCACCTCACTGGTTTCATAGATTTTAGCACATGAAAGCAGGTTCTCCTACATATGATAAGATAGTGGCATGCAGAAAATTATTTTTGTGATCAATCCTGTTCCTGACAGTGAAGAAAAACAGCTTTATGCCGCCGAGTTCAAACGCAGGGGATTCACTCTGGTTTTTGCGCGCGATGAAAAACTGCTGCTGCGAAGCGACGCGGCTCTGTTTTTCGGTGAAACTGAAAAGCCGGATGAACTTTCCTGCAGTTTTCTTGAAACAGCTGCGCAGCGGAATATTCCGGTGATTGTTGTCCACCGCAGTCTGCTTGATGAAGAAACCGGAATGTTGATTGAAAATGCGGAAGTGATCGACGCGTCGAAGATCGGCTTCGATCAGCTGAGGACACTGATTGAAAACAGGCAGAAGGATATCTATGTCAAAAAAGAAGATCCGAAAAAAGGATCGTGGATCTATACTGCTCTGTTAATGATCCTGACAATACTGATCGGGGGATTGCTGATATGGCGGATTTCAATGACTGCCGGAACACCGCAGCAGACAGATATACAGACCGAAGAAAAAATCGGGGAACTGGTCAGAAACGCGGTTGTGCGTGTATATGCGGAAAGCTCGATCGGCGAAGAAGGATGGCGGGGCTGCGGCTTTGCCGTGACAAATGACGGCTATATTGTCACCAACGCCCATGTGGTCGATCATCATGCGGTGCGCTACCGGATCATTTACCGTGAAAATGTATACAATGCGGAAACCATCGCGGTTTCAGAAGAACAGGATATCGCCCTGATGAAAGCGGATGTGCCTTTGAAAAATACGCTGAGCTTTGATACATCGGAACCTAAGAAGGATGAAACAATCTATACGGTAGGGTATCCGGGCAATCAGAAGCTGAGCGTGCTGAAAGGAACATATATCGGAACGCAAGCAGTCTTTGAAAACGGACTGGAATATACAGCGATCGCAATGCCGCTGGAAGCGGGAATCTCGGGAAGTCCGGTGATTTCTTCCAAAGGAAAAGTGATCGGCATCGCTTCGGCAAAATCACTGAGCACGGAGAATCTGGCGTGGATGGTGGATCTTGAAACGGCGAAGGATTTTCTGAAAGACTATATCTTTGTCAGCGATTGACATTGCTCTGCATGCATATCGGATCAATCGCATGTATAATGAATTCAGCACAATAGAAGCAGGAAAGAGTTATGGAAAATAATTATTGGATCAGTCTTGCCCAGGACGAATCCGCGGAACTGGAAGATGTCTTTCTGCGGATCAGAGAACTGTATACATCCCTTCTGAAACATCTCTACGACAATCCCCGGGATATTCCCGATTTCCGCATTCACTTTTCCCTTGAGCAGAAAAGCGAGGAGGAGGGACTGGAAAGCGGCTACAGGATCGCGACAATCACGAGAAAAAACCGCGATATCACAGAGCATATTGTTCATGATGTGACCGAGATTGAGAATTTTGAAAATTCCTACACATGGTATCAGGACAATATCTTTGTCATCTTCGATTACTGCGGCGGGGGTATTTCGCCGCTGCAGTTTGTGACAAGATCCTTCTTTGAAGAAGTCTATAAGCAGATCTATTTCTACGGCATCCGCCGCGTCAGCATCTCCCATATGTATGACCTGATCATTTCCGGCGGCATCCTGGAATTCTTCTACGGTCTTTACCGTCTGGATATCAACTTCCTGCAGAACCTTTCCGCAGAAACGTATGAACGCAAATATGCCGACAGCCGGATCATCATTCCCCGCATCGGTTCCCGCACAAACAGAAGAACACTGAAGCAGGGACTGAAGGTTGCCTTCAGCGAACCGATTGCCTTTGCGCCGGAAAGCCACAGACAGATCCGCAAGCTGCTCGAACTGTCCAATGACGCACTGGCGCTGGTTGTGGATGAGACCGGAAAAATCAGAGGCCTTTCTGACAAGCATGCCTTCCCGAATGAATGCGAAGTCAAAATCAAGGGACATCTTTCCTGGCGGATTGCCTATGATGCCGGACAGAAGATTTCCTATCACAATGCCCGCTATCATATCAATGTCAGCCGCAAGGCGGATCTTGATGTCAGCGATCTGATGAAATCCGTCGATCCGACGCTTTCCCCGGTGGAAGTTTCCCGGATCGCGAATGTGATTATGGACGCTGCTTCGCAGAAATACGGAACGATTCTGATCATCGGAAAAACCGATGACATCCAGTCCGAATGCGAACGTCTGACCCAGGCGAAAGTCGGCATCGGCATTTCACCGATTTCCCTGGATCATCATAAGGATATGCTGCCGTCCTTTGTTTCAATTGACGGTGCAGTGCTGATGGACACCAGATGTTCCTGCGTCTGCATCGGCGCAATCCTTGACGGAGATGCCGCAAAAGGAACCATCGCAAGAGGCGCGCGTTTCAATTCATCCCTCAATTACATACGCAGAAGAAAAGAACTCGGACAGAACTTTGTGGCGATCGTCATTTCCGAAGACGGCACCACCGACGCGGTTGCCGGTGAAAAAGTCACAAGGCTGAATATCTGAGCATCCGGATTGATCAGACAGAATGAGACACGCATGTGACGTTTTGCATGTGTGTTTTTTATATCGTGATTACTTATTCATAACAAACTGTGATAGAATCGGATAGATGGACACATATGATTATAAGAACGGAGTGAGAAGACATCTGGACTATCCTGAACTGACGATGTATCAGATGATTGCCAGAATCGCTTCAAAATATCCGAATGAACCTGCCTATGAATTCTATGGCAAGGAAACGAAATACGCACAGTTTCTGCGCAATATAAACCGGGCTGCTTCAGCACTGACAGCACTCGGCGTAAAACAGGGGGATCCGGTGACGATCTGTATGCCGAATCTGCCCCAGACAGTGGATGCTTTTTACGCAATCAGCCGCATCGGCGCAATTGCCAATATGATCCATCCGCTTTCCGCCCAGGAGGAAATCACATATTACCTGAATGTTTCAGGCAGTAAGTATATTCTTGTCCCGGACATGTTCTACGAAAAGGTACATGAGTCTCTCAAGGAGGTTGATCATGAGGTAACGATTCTCTGTGCCCGAATGCAGGACCAGCTGCCCGGTATGCTGAAGCTGCCGTACATTCTCAAGGAAGGACGCAAATATCTCAAATATCCTTACAAGGGAGATATTGTCTGGCAGAAATATCTGGAACAGAATCATGCCGTCAAGCTTCCGGAAGCGAAGTTCGATAAAACCAGAACCGCTGTTATTCTCTACAGCGGCGGCACAACCGGCAAGCCCAAGGGCGTCTGCCTGAGCGATCTGAACTTCAACGCATGCGCAATGCAGGCGAGGGAATCAATTGAGATGGAATTCCGTCCCGGTCTCAGCATGCTGTCATGCATGCCGATGTTCCATGGCTTCGGTCTTGGCATCAACATCCATACGATTCTGATCTATGGCGTCAAGAGTATTCTGATGCCTTCCTTCAACATCAAGACATACGCAAAGATGCTCAAGGAAAAGAAGCCGAACTTCATTGCCGGCGTTCCGACCATCTTCGAAGCGCTTCTGCACGCCGAAGATCTTGAAGGTGCTGATCTTTCCTTCTTAATGGGCATGTTCTGCGGCGGCGATTCACTGCCGGTGGAACTCAAGCGCAAAGTCGATGACTTCCTGCATGAACATCATGCCAATATCCAGATCCGTGAAGGATACGGTCTGACCGAATGCGTTACCGCTTCGTGTCTGACACCGAGGGATAACTACCGTGAGCGTTCGATCGGTGTTGCTTTCCCGGATACGGTTTATGACATTGTGAGACCTGGAACCGATGAAAGTCTGCCGGTCGGCGAAGAGGGCGAAATTGTTCTCAAAGGTCCGACACTCATGCTCGGCTACCTGCATAACGAAGAGGAAACAGCCAAAACGCTCCGTAAGAGAAGCGATGGCGATACATGGCTGTATACCGGTGACTCCGGTTATATGGATGAAGACGGATATGTCTATTTTGCCCGCAGAATGAAGAGAATGATCATTACCAACGGCTATAACGTCTATCCGGAAATCCTGGAAAATGAAATCGACAGAGTCGACGGCGTGCTGCTTTCCTGTGTTCTTGGAATCAAAGACACAAGACGCGGCCAGAAGGTCAAGGCCTATGTCGTTCTTGAAGACGGTGTTGAAAAAACAGACGCCAAGAAACAGGAAATCATGGACCGTCTGAAAAAGTCAGTCGCAGCCTATGCACTGCCGAAGGAAATCGAATTCCGCGATGATCTGCCCAGAACCCTGGTCGGCAAGGTTGCCTACCATGTTCTGGAGGAACAGGAAAATCCGCAGTAACGGCTTCCGCCTTCCGCTTTGCGCAGATGCGCATTGTTCTGATATACAATCGATGCAGGAGATATTTGAATGAAAAACGCGAAGAGAGTTGCCTGGGGCGACAGAAAAGACGGGCACAGAGTAAAAGCACCCGGTCTGCAGACTGTCATGACGGCCTTGATGCCGAAACGGACAGAAGCCGAAGTATATCTCAACGACAAGATTGATGCGACCAACCTGATGAAATATCTGGCCGAAAAGAATGAAGGCAGAACGGAAGACAAGGTTACCATTTTCCATTGCGCAATTACCGCGCTTGCAAGAATGGTAAAGGAGAGGCCTCTGATGAACCGCTTCATTCAGGGCTACCGCATCTATGAACGCAATGAGATTTCTCTTTCCTTTGTCGCAAAAAGAAGATTCGCCGACAATGCGGAAGAAACACTGATGTTCCTGGTGCCGGCGGAAACCGATACCGTCAATGAGATTTCAAAGAAGATCATCGGCGATGTCGCTGAGGCAAGAAAAAGCGATCACGCAACCGGAGGCGTCGATGAACTGCTTGATAAATTCGCAGCTCTGCCAAGACCTCTGCTTGCAGGAAGCGTACGCCTGATCCGCTATCTTGATTTCTGGGGAAAGAATCCCGATTTCATCACAGCGGGAGATCCGAACTATTCCACCATTCTTGTGGCAAACCTCGGCTCCATCAAGGCACCTGCTGTCTATCACCATCTGAACAACTACGGAACAAACTCCATCATGGTGACCATCGGAACGCTTCATAAAGAGGAGATCCTGATGGAAGACGGCCATAAGGAAATACGTGATGTGATCGATATCGGCGCGACTCTGGATGAAAGAATCGGCGACGGTTTCTATTTCGCAAGAAGCCTGAAACTGATCCGTCATATCTTTGAAAATCCCGACCTGCTGGAAAAGCCTCTGTGCGAACCGAGCGGATTTGATTATAAGTAAATACTCAGAAAAAGCGGCCGATATAAATGGCCGTTTTTTAAGTCTCATGATACGTCTGTATCTGCGGTATGGCTTCTTATCTGCCGAACCATTTGGCAAGTGAAGATACAATCGCGTTGAAATCCGCAATGCCTTCATTCAGCGCGTCAAAATCAATCTTGGACAGCTCGCCCAGTTCTTCTGTTCCTGTTTTTGACAGAGTATCCAGAGCCTCCAGGGAACCCAGGAGTTTCGGCACAACGATTGTCATGCCGACGATAACGGAAATAACTGCCACGAATGCGGCGATACTGAGAATCATCTGCAGAATATGCGTTTTTCTGCTTTTTTCAACCAGCTCGGCAAGCAGTTCCTGTTCGCTCATCTGCGATACCGGTTTCTTATTATTTGCCATGATGTTTTCCTCTTTCTGATTAATTCCATTGTAGCATCATCATTTAAGAAAATTCGGCGAATGATTGTCAGGATCTTCCGTCTGCCTTTTTCTGTCCTGTATAATAGGAAAAAGGAAATATATCTATGAACAGCAGAGAATATATCGGATGGATCGCTTCGCAGCCACACAACGGCTTTTCAGTGACGCAGGAAAATGATGATCAGATCGTCATCCGTTCGGAAAAATCGGAAGGGGAAGTTCTGGTCTATCACCAGGAAACGGATGTTGTGGAAATGCGCTTAAGCGACCGCGCAACGCACGAAAACTTTTTCTTCCTTCATTTCGAACTGAAGGAAGAAGATCATGCGCATGGTCTTTACCGTGAGATGATCGACACATTGAAGAAGCGCGAAAGCCGCTGCACGCTTCATGTTCTGCTTAGCTGCACCAGCGGTATGACAACCGGCTTCTTTGCGGAAAAGCTGAATGAAGCCGCAAAAACGCTTTCGCTTGATCATGAGTACAGTGCTGTCGCATTTTCTTCCATTCACAATGCCGGCTTCAATGCCGATGTCATTCTGCTGGCGCCGCAGATCGCCTGGCAGCTGAAAAAGGTGAAGGAAGTCTTTACGGACCAGCTTGTCATCACCATACCCGCTTCCGTTTTCGCTTCCTATGATGCCGGAAAAGTCATAGCTCTGATTCATGAAGAGCGCGCAAAACAGAAGAAGACAAGGGAACAGACCGCAATTGCCAAAGTCATGCGCGACATCGACACCAATGCCGTTCTGTTTGCGGTGAACATGACGCACGATCTCAATTCAACCCGCTATGTGCAAAGACTGTATGAAGCCGGCAATGTTCTTCTGACAGAAGAAGTCATCAAGGAACAGGACAGCATTCAGGATATTTATGACATCCTGGATACGGCACTTCGCGCAATCCGGAAGAATTTCCATGTCGATGCCTGTGCAATTTCGCTGCCGGGTATTGTGAACTATGGAAATGAAAGGGAGCGGGTGGATTATGAAAATCTTTCTTCACAGCTCAGTGAACGCTATGAACTTCCGGTTTATGTGCATCACAATACCGCTGCTGTCGCCTATGGCTATTATGCCCAGCAGGAAAAATACGATATTGTCTGCTATCACAGCCAGGTGACGGGATCGCTGATCGGCGGAACCGGAAGTGTTTACCGGGGGATTCCGCTGGACGGCAGAAAGCAGATGGGCGGTGAACTGGAACCTGTTTTCTTTCATCACTGGCCGGAAAGAAGTGAGAAAAAGGACAGCGGAACAGCAGAAGAAATCAAAGAGGCAGTGATATTCTATCTTCTGATGTGTATTGCGGAAATTGCGCCGGAAGTGATTCTGGTCCGCAGTGCCCTGACGCCGGATATGGATGAACTGAAAGAAGAACTGAAAAAATACATCGATGAAAAATATATTCCTGATCTGATTCATGTCAGGGATATTACCGAATATGCACTTCTCGGAACAATGCTGTACGGCATGCATTCACTGAAGAAGGATACAAAGAAGCTGATGAAAAAGCAGGGAGGAAAAGAAAATGGATAGAAAAATGCAGATCGGCTATATCGGAAACGGAAAAAGCACAAACAGATATCATGCACCGTTTGTGCTGACCAGAAGAGACACGATGCAGATCAAGACAATCTGGGCAAGAAATCTGAATAAAACAGACTGGGCAAGAATTGAAGGCGTTCATTATACGGACAATCTGGATGAGCTTCTGAATGATCCTGAGATTGATGTGGTTGTGATCACGCTTCCTCATCATCTTCATTATGATTACATCAAAAAGGTTCTGAACGCCGGCAAAAACTGTGTATGCGAAAAGCCGTTTACCGAAACAAAGGAACAGGCGGAAGAAGTCTTTGCGCTGGCAAAGGAAAAGGGACTGATGCTGCAGTGCTATCAGAACAGACGGTTTGACAGTGATTTCCTGACCGTTCAGAAAGTCATTGAAAGCGGAAAGCTCGGCGATCTTCTGGAACTGGAAATGCATTTTGATTATTACCGTCCGGAAATCCCGGAATCGGTGAAAGAATTCCATCCTGCATTTTCCTATCTCTATGGCCATGGGTGCCATACACTGGATCAGGTGATTTCTTATTTCGGCAAACCGGATCATGTCCATTATGATGTAAGGCAGCTGCTTGGCGAAGGAAGAATGAATGATTATTTCGATCTTGATCTCTATTACGGAATCTTCAAGGTTTCCGTCAAATCTTCCTACTTCCGTGTCAAGAGCAGACCGTCATTTGTGATCTACGGCAAAAAAGGCATGTTTGAAAAATATGCCAAGGACAGACAGGAAGCAGATCTCAAGAAATTCTATCTTCCTGAAGGACATCCCGACTTCGGCCTGGACACGCCGGAAGACTACGGCACTCTGATTTATTACGATGATGAAAAGCAGTATCACGAAGAAAAGGTGCAGAGTGTCAAAGGAGATTACGGTTATTACTATGACGCCCTGTATCAGACAGTCATCGCAGGAAAGCCCCAGCTGGTGACACCGGAACAGACACTGATCCAGATTGAAATGCTGGAAACAGGCGTAAAGGATCTGAAATAATTCCGGCAGATTGAAGCAGTCAGAAAGGGAACCGAGGTGCGGTTCCCTTTTGTTTTGATTTGAGCCTGATTGCGTTTTGAACGGTGGGATGAAAAAAAGAGCGGATGAAAAGAAGAATCCGTCATTTCAGCTTATAATGAACCGGATGAACAGAATCAGAAAAAGAAATGTGCTTTTGAAATTGTTAATTTGCTGCATGATCTGTTTCTGCAGTGCGTGCAGTGAAAATATCCAGGAGGAAGAAATGGACAGGGAAGAAGTCAGTCTGATGGTGACAACCGATCTGCATCATCTTGCCAAAGAGCTTTATGATGAAAATTCGCCGATATTCCATACCCTGATGGAGACCAATGACGGCAAGCTGTTTGAAAAGAGCACCGAGATCCTTGAAGCTCTTAAGGAAGAGGCGATTGCGGTCCATCCTGACGCGCTTCTGCTTACAGGTGATCTGACATTCAATGGCGAAATGGTTTCGCTTCTGGAAGTGAAAAAAGCGATGGAGGAAGTGGAGGCTGCAGGCATCCAGGTTCTTGTGATTCCCGGCAACCATGATATTTCATACCGCTATGCAATGCGCTATTTCGGATCGGATCCTGAACCTGTGGACCGGATTTCTTCTGAACAGTTTGCGGAGGTGATGGGACAGTTCGGCTATGAAGAAGCACTGTACAGGGATGAAAAAACACTTGCCTATGTCTATCCGGTAACCGATGATTTCTGGATCCTGACGCTTGACGCAAATACAGTGGAGAATTACTGCCGCATTCCGGAAGAAACCATCGCCTGGATGGAGACGGTTTTAAAAGAAGCACAGGAAAAGGGGATCACTGTTGTTGCAATGTCCCATCAGAATGTGCTGATCCAGTCGACAATGATGTATCAGGGCTATGTCATTTCCAATTATGAAGAAGTCTCAGCTCTGCTGAAGAAATACGGCGTTTTCCTGGCTTTGTCAGGCCACTCGCATCTTCAGCATACAGCTGTTTCCGACGGACTGACCGACATCTGTTCAGAATCCATTGCGCTTTATCCGCTTCAGTATGGTATGATTAAGATCCGCGCGGACAGAAAGAGTTTTGATTATGAACGTGCAAAGCTGGATCTGTTTGAGCAGGAAGCGGATGACCGCTTTATTGAAACGGTTCTGCGGATGACTGAGCAGACGGTGAAGGACACCGGAGCCGATGAAGCCGAACAGGCAGAGATGGTGAAATATGCTTCAGCCATGAATACAGCCTATTTCACCGGTGATGAGCCGGAAATCCATAAACTGGAGAATGCAGAAGGCAGAAATCTCTGGAAAAAGTATGCCGCAGGAACATTCTGGCAGCAGTATATCGAGAATATCGTCGAAGAATACAACTGAGTTTGTATAAAAAACGGTGACTTTTCGCAAAGTTTCAGACATTTTCAGACGAAACATACTAGTTCGAAAGTTCACAAAGAATTTTGGTTCAAAGCACTTGCGAAGGTTTGTGAAATACTATAATGTTGGTATTGTAAAGAAAGGTTGGAAATCCAACCTTTCTCAATGTAAGGGGTGTTTTGATATGAATGTAATTAAAAGAAGCGGTGAAGAAGTCACATTCGACGCCGCAAAAATCGAAAATGCGGTCAGAAAAGCGAATGCCGCAACTGAACCTGCAAAAAGAACAGACGAAGATGAAATCACCAGAATCACGAATTCTGTTGTAGATAAGTGCATGGCACTGGGCAGAGCGGTATCCGTTGAAGAGATCCAGGACATGGTTGAAAACGAGCTGATGGCAGCCCAGATCTTCCAGGTCGCTCATAACTATATTACTTACCGTTATGAAAGAGCTCTTGTCCGTAAGGCAAACACAACCGACAAGCAGATCCTGACTCTGATCGGCCGTACAAATGAAGAAGCCAAACAGGAAAATTCCAACAAGAATCCGACTGTCAACTCCACGCAGCGCGACTATATGGCAGGCGAAGTCTCCAAGGACATCACAAAGAGATTCCTGCTGCCGCAGGACATCTGGGAAGCTCATACAAAGGGCATTATCCATTTCCATGATTCTGACTACTTCGCTCAGCCGAGGTACAACTGCTGCCTGACCAACCTCGAAGACACGCTGCAGAACGGAACCGTTATTTCCGAAACAGCAATTGAGAAGCCGCACAGCTTCGCGACAGCGTGCAATATCGCCACCCAGATCATTGCCCAGGTCGCTTCCAACCAGTACGGCGGACAGACAGTATCCCTGACACATCTGGCACCGTTTGTTGAGGTTTCCAGACAGAAGCACAGAAAGGCAGTTGCCGAAGAACTCGCTGCTGCAGGAATCGATGTCGATAACGACAAGATCAATATCATCGCCGAAAAGAGAGTCCGCAAGGAAATCTCCACCGGCGTTCAGACCATTCAGTATCAGATCATCACCCTGATGACAACCAACGGACAGGCACCGTTCGTTACAGTCTTCATGTATCTGGATGAAGCGGAAGAAGGACAGACAAGAGATGACCTCGCTCTGATCATTGAAGAAATGCTCAGACAGAGAATGCTCGGCGTCAAGAATGAAAAGGGTGTCTATATCACACCTGCCTTCCCGAAACTGATCTATGTTCTGGATGAAGACAATATCCATGAGGATTCCAAATACTGGTATCTGACAAAGCTGGCTGCTGAATGCACAGCCAAGAGAATGGTTCCGGACTACATCTCCGCTAAGCTGATGAAGGAATACAAGGGCGATGTCTATGGCTGCATGGGCTGCCGTTCCTTCCTGACACCGGACAGATTCACAGATACCGGAAAATTCGGCAATCCCGAACATGCCGGCAACTATGATCCGAGCAAGCATAAGTATTACGGACGCTTCAACCAGGGCGTTGTCACAATCAACCTGGTTGATATCGCATGTTCTTCAGGAAAGGACATGAAGAAGTTCTGGGAGATCTTCGATGAAAGACTCGATCTCTGCTACAGAGCGCTTATGATCCGTCATAACCGCCTCAAGGGAACACCGAGCGATGTCGCTCCGATTCTCTGGCAGAACGGCGCAATCGCAAGACTGCAGAAGGGCGAAGTCATTGACCCGCTGCTCTATAACGGATATTCCACCATTTCCCTTGGATACGGCGGACTCAGCGAATGCGTCAAATACATGACAGGCCTCTCCCATACAACACCGGAAGGCGAAAAGTTCGGTCTGGAAGTCATGCAGCATATGAATGACGCATGCGCAAAGTGGAAGGCGGATACAAACATCGACTTCTCCGTTTACGGAACACCGATGGAATCCACAACCTACAAGTTTGCAAAGTGCCTGCAGGAACGCTTCGGCATTATCGAAGGCGTAACTGACAAGAACTACATCACAAATTCCTACCACATCCATGTCACAGAAGAAATCAACGCCTTTGACAAGCTGACAAAGGAAGCACGCTTCCAGAAGCTTTCCCCAGGCGGAGCGATCTCCTATGTCGAAGTTCCGAACATGCAGAACAACATCCAGGCAGTTCTTGCCCTGATGAAGCATATCTACAAGACCATCATGTACGCAGAGCTCAACACAAAGAGCGACTACTGCCAGGTCTGCGGATATGACGGAGAAATCCAGATTAAGGAAGATGAACATCACAAGCTGATCTGGACATGCCCGAACTGCGGCAATACAGACCAGAACAAGATGAATGTCGCAAGACGTACATGCGGCTACATCGGAACACAGTACTGGAACCAGGGCAGAACCCAGGAAATCAAGGAAAGAGTCCTGCACCTGTAATTCATTGAATTACCGCGAAGTCCTCTCAATACGGGAGGGCTTTTTTCAATACTCTGACAAGACGATTCTTAAGATGAATGCGCACATCGTTGACCGAAACGGCCGCATATATTACATTGCGGTTGAAGGATCCGACAAATCCTTCAGAAATCTGCAGCGCCGTATATCTTTTACGCAGTTGAAATATCGGGAGGAAAACTGCAAATGGCAAAACAATACAGAAAATCAGCATTACGGGCAGCGCTCTGTCTGATGGCTGCTGTTTCACTTGCAGGCAGCGGATGTACCAAAGAAAAAGAAAGCATTCCTGAAGAGCCTGCTGTTCAGAAAACACAGGAACCGGAAACAGCCGCAAGAAATCTGACTCTGCGCGATGAGGCGGAACGAATGGACTATACCGTCAGCGACAGTGAAATCATTGAAGAATTTGACGCGATGGCAGAAGAACTGATGAACATTCAGTCTGACAGGGTGAATATTCTTGAAATTGACGGCATGGATAATATCAATGACATGTATATGAGCGACGGGGAAAATACGATCGGTTTCATGGCCGGCAGTTTCAAAGGAATCACGGATATTCCTGAATTCCGGAATGCGTACAGTGCAGATGTATGGAAAAACGGAAAAGAGCGCCATCTTCTGATTGCCGAAAGGGAGACAATTGAGAAACTCAAAGCATTGTTTGAAAAGGCAAAGGAACAGGCTTCCGCAGCCGAAGAGAACTATGCGCCGACAGATGACGCATCAGTCAGAGCATTCCTCGAACAGCTGGGGGATCCGGAAGGATACCGTTATCTGATTAACAGCCACGACGGCCTGAAGAATGAAGAAACATTCAGACAGTTTCTTGACAGATATGAGCAGGGAACGCCGGCAACGCTGATCACCGCCAAGTACACCATTGAAGGCGATCTGATTTACTCCTATGTGTTTTTCGATGGCGAAGGATGCTATTACGCGGAAGATTTATCGCGCGATACATATGCGCCGGACGAAACATTCTATTCCGGATACGGGAAGTATCTGTCCTTCTGTGAAAGAGATGATTCAGAAGAAGGCAGAACATGGCATGAGATGGCTGCGGTGATAGCGGATGAACAGTTTGACAGCTATGAAGCCATCATTGAAAGCATACAGAATGAAGAACCGGTTCATGTTGTTTTCATGAACTCTGCTTTAAAACAATAGATTTTTCGGAAACTGCCTGTTGTACATGCATGTTAAATTCCATATGATCGATTCGAACGCAGGGGAGATATCAATATGCTGAAAATCATGATTATGTGTCTGGGCGGTTTCTCATCAAGCGCATTGGCTGCGCAGCTTGAAAATGAAGTCAGGGAAAAGGGAATGGATGATCAGGTGCAGTTCATTTTCCCGAAATACGGAGCCCGTTCGGTTGAAACAGAAGGGAAGGATCTTGATATTGTCATGCTGTGTCCGCATATGGCAGTATATGCGGATAAGCTGGTAAAGGCATATCCGCACATGCCTTTCTACATCATTCCGACGAGACTTTACGGTATGATGAAGGCGGAAGAACTGATTGAAGACGCAGAAGATGCGATCGCAGGCTTTCAGGAAACCGGAATGAATCCGTTTCACTTTGAAGGTGAAGCGGTCGCGATCCGTGTGCACCGTACCGTTTCCCACCGCAAATTCATCGCCCAGAAAAAATGAAATACGCAGCAGCTGACTGCTTCCGGAAAAACGGAAGCAGTTTTTCTGTGAGCTGTTCATTGGATGGATCACCGCATTTATTGACATATGTCAGAAACATGAATACACTTATAATTGACATATGTCAGAAATGAGGTGCGTATGCCCAGACCTAAACGATGCAGAAGAATCTGCGGGTATCCGGATTTCTGGAGTTTCGCTGCGGAAGAAGTACAGAGCTCTGAGACAGTTGTGATGACGCTGGATGAGCTGGAGACAATCCGTCTGATTGATGATCAGAAACTGACGCAGGAGGAATGTGCCGAAAGGATGCAGGTTTCCCGTGCCACAGTAGCCGCAATCTATGAGCGTGCCCGCTATAAAACCGCGCAGATGCTTGTATATGGGAAAAGAATACAGATAACCGGAGGTTCCTATCAGATGGACCAGGGACCGTTCCTGATCAAAGTGAAAGAAAAAGGAGAGAATACCATGAGAATTGCAGTGACTTATGATTACGGAAATGTCGGTCAGCATTTCGGAAGAACCGCACAGTTCTGTCTTTATGATGTGACAGACGGAACAATTGCGGAAACACAGATCATTGACACCAACGGAACCGGACACGGTGCCCTGGCAGGATTTCTGAAAGCCGCAAAGGCGGACAGACTGATCTGCGGAGGCATCGGGCAGGGTGCGAGAATGGCTCTGCAGGAGGCCGGAATCGAACTGATTCCGGGTGCACAGGGAAATTGCGATGAGGCTGTTAAAGCATATCTTGCCGGTACGCTTTCCTTTGATCCGGATGAGACATGCCATCATCATGATCATGAACATGAAGAAGGACATGAATGCCACTATGAACATGGATGCGGCAGTCATGGATGCCATTAAGCGGAAAGAAACATTTCATGAGTATTCTGAGTGAGCTGTTTCTGACATTTGCGAAAATCGGACTTTTTACATTCGGCGGCGGATATGCGATGATCGCGCTGATTGAAGATGCCTGCGCAGAGAAGAAACAATGGATTTCACATGATGAAATGATGGATGTGACTGTCATAGCGGAATCCACACCGGGGCCGATCGCAATCAACTGCGCGACGTATGTTGGCTTTAAGCAGAAAGGTTTTTCAGGAGCCATAGCGGCAACCCTGGGAATCATTCTTCCTTCTTTCTGCATTATTTTTGCGGTCTCCTGTTATCTGGAAAACTTTCTGGAAATCAGATGGATTGCCGGAGCTTTCAAAGGCATTCAGGCGGCAGTGGGAATCCTGATTCTGGATGCAGGAATCAGAATGATTCAGAAAATGCCGAAGAAACAGATGCCGCTGTGCATCGCGGCTGTTTCAGCACTCTGTATTCTTCTGAGCAATGTATTTTCCTGGAAGCTTTCTTCCATTGCGGTCATGGCTGCCGGCGGGCTTGTCAGCCTTTCGCTTTTCATGATGAAAAACAGCAGGAAAGGGGGAGAGCGGACATGATCCTTCTGGAACTGTTTCTGGGCTTTCTCAAAGTCGGCTGCTTTGCCTTCGGCGGCGCATACGGCGCAATACCTCTGATCCGTGAGACAGTGCTTTCCTATGGATGGCTGAGTGAGGAAATGCTTGCAAATATGATTGCGGTCAGTGAAAGCACACCTGGGCCGATCATGGTGAATCTTGCGACCTACGTCGGAAATTCACAGGCCGGACTTGCAGGGGCATTGATTGCGACAGCGGCAGTCGTGCTGCCTTCCTTTGCGGTGATTCTGCTGATCGTGGCATTGATGAAGCCGCTGCTCAAAAATCCATATGTGCAGGCTGTACTTAATGGGATGAAGCCGGCTGCGGCAGGGATTGTCTATGCGACCGGTATGTATATGATTCTGCGCCATTGTGCTGTAACGGATGGGTTCAATCCGGTTCCTTCGGTTATGACTGTATGTCTTGCGGCAGTTTATTACGGTATCCGCCATTTCCGGAAGAAAGGCATTTCTCCCATCACGCTGATTGTGATTTCGGCTCTTGCCGGAATCATGGTTTACGGAATTTATTGAATACAGCATCTCAGAACGGGATGCTTTTTATTTTTGGGAAAGTTGACATAACCTATTGACGGAGGAGGTTTAACGCATTAAACTACAATTGAAGGTTGAATAGATTAAACCTTGGAGGGAAATATGGAAACACCGAAGATTTATGAAAGTGAATATCAGTTCTGCGAAATTCTCTGGGAGAATGAACCGGTCAACAGTACCGAGCTGGTGCGTTTATGTAAAGAGAAGCTCGGCTGGTCCAAGGCAACAACCTATACCGTCATCCGCAGGCTCAGTGAGCGGGGGGCGGTGAAAAACGAGAATGCCGTGGTGAGATCGCTCGTCAGCAGGGAAGAGGTCCAGGCCTTTGAAATCGACGACCTGGTCAAAAAGAGATTCAGAGGATCGCTTCCCGCCTTTATCAACACATTCACCAAACATGAAAAACTCAGTGAATCGGATATCGATGAACTGGAGAAAATGATATCCGACTACCGGAAAGGACAATGATTATGGAAGAACTGTTTCTGAAATGTCTCAATCTTTCAATCCGTGCTTCTTATATGATTCTGGCTGTCCTTCTCATCCGCATGATTTTCGCGAAAGCAGGAAGGAAGTACATGGTCTGGCTCTGGATCATGGTAGGCATCCGTCTGATCTTTCCGTTTTCATTCTCCGCACTGCCGTCCGTACTGCCGCATACGGAAGTGATACCCACTGATATTGCAATGAGTCAGACGCCGCAGATCGCAAGCGGATTTGAGGCGGTCGACCAGGCAGTCAATCCGGTGCTCCAGCAGAATTTTGCGCCGGCACCGGAAAATTCTGTCAATCCGCTGCAGGTCGTTACCGCATTTGCTTCAGCAGCCTGGATTGCCGGCATTCTGTTCATGATCGGCTATATGATTGTCTCCTCTCTCTGGTTAAGAAAAGAAATCAGACGTTCCGGCACACCGGATCACGGGGTTTCCGAAAGCAGCGACTTTGAAGCGCCGTTTGTGTTCGGAATGTTCAGACCGGTGATCTGTCTGCCGCCGTGCGAAGAAGAAAAGAAAAATATGATCCTTCTTCATGAAAGAACACATATTGAAAGAAAAGATCATATTCTCAAACCCCTGGCATTTATCATCCTTTCCGTTTACTGGTTTCATCCGCTGGTATGGATTGCATACCGTCTGCTGTGCAGAGACATCGAAATGGCATGCGATGAAGCAGTTATCCAGAAGATGGCAAGAAAAGAAAGAAGCAGCTATGCGCAGACACTGCTCGAATGTGCTTCTGAAGGACAGATCGCAGCAGCTCCTGTCGCATTCGGAGAAACTGACGTGAAAAAGAGAATAAAGAATATACTGAAATACCGCAAGCCGTCCGCACTGCTGGCAGTATGTCTGCTGGTCTGCGCATCACTGATCTGTGCGGGCTGTTTCGGGGATCAGGGAAACAAGCCTCAGGAAATACCTGACTCAGGGTCCAAAGAGGAGTCCGGAAACAAACAGGATAAGGAAAACGCTCCGGTTGTAACCGTGGAAACACTGGTCAAGGATCCGGCTCCTTATGTTGATACATATGTTTATGTGGAAGGCAATCTTCCTCAGAGTTCTTCCGGAACAGATGAAAAGGGCAATCCGGTTTTATATCTTAACGGAGCGGAAGATCTGGATCAGAGAATCCGGATTGTAAACTATATCCCGCAGGACAGTGCGTGCAAAGTGAAGGCATACGGCACTGTGGTAAAACTGGACAACGGCGAAACTGCATTATCGATGGAGGGTTATACGATTGAATCGCAGCCTTCCGTTACCGTGCTGACCGTTGAAACATTGATTTCAAATGCGTCAGCCTATATTGATAAAACTGTACGTGTGCAGGGCAATCTTCCCCAGAGCATGGCAGGATTTGATGAAAACGGCGAACCGATTCTGTATCTTGCCGGCGTCCAGGATCTTGATCAGCATATCCGGATTGTCGACTATACGCCGAAAGACGGCGCGTGCCTTGTCGAGGCGACCGGTAAAATTCTTTACCTGGATAACGGGGATCTTGCGATATCCATGGATGGATATACAATCATGTCCCAGCCTTCGGTGCAGCCTTACCAGCCGCCTGAACAGCCTTCCGGAACATCAGTCATAACCGTTGAATCCCTGCTGCAGAATCCGTCGGCCTATGCCAATACATATGTTCATATCCAGGGCAATCTGCCCCAGAGCATTGCCGGATATGACAGCAGCGGAAATGCGATTCTGTATCTCTGCGGTGCAAATGATCTCGATCAGCATATCCGTATTGTCGACTATAACCCGCAGGACGGATCGTGCCTTGTGGAAGCAACCGGCACAATTGTATGGCTGAATAACGGCGACCTTGCAATATCCATGGATGGATATACCGTTCTTTCCCAGCAGTCAGCCGGAACGCCATTGACGGTTGAAACAGTGCTTCAAAGTCCGTCTGCCTATGTAAATACATATGTATATGTTCAGGGAAATCTTCCTCAGAGCATATCCGGATTTGACGCATCCGGCAATGCGATTCTGTATCTCTGCGGTGTCAATGACCGCGGTCAGAAGATCCGGATTATCGACTATAAGCCGAGTGACGGCAACTGCCTGGTTGAAGCATCCGGCACATTGATGTATCTGGATAATGGCGAACTGGCAATATCGATGGATGGATATACCGTTCTTGAGTAAGCAGTAAGCAGTTTAAAACGGCATCGCGATGATGCCGCTTTTTCTTCTGAAGGGATCGCAGCACACAATGGCATGCATGTTTTCTGCCATGCATGAAAAGCGGGCGAAAGAAAAAGGCCAGCCGGAGCTGACCTTTGAAAAACTGTCTGAATCAGGCTTTGGAAGCTTTGATGCGGCTGATGCCGATGAACATCAGTACGGTACCGACAGCGGAAGCTGCGACGCCGATTCCGAAGACAACCGGAACACTCATGTACTGGAACAGCTGACCGCCGACAAGAGATGCCAGCAGGCCGCCGACTGTCGCGGTGACACCCATGAGCGCCTGACCTTTGTTGCGGTCTTCTTCCGCAACATTTTCATTTGCGAAGTAGACGCTGGCCGGTGCGAGAACGGCATAGGCGAACATCTGGATCACGCAGACGATGTAGAGTGTGATTTCATTGGGGCAGAGCCATGTAAGAGCGTGCTTGACTGTCATGCCGATGCCGGCGATGATCATGAGATTGTTGACCGGAATCTTCTTGATGATGAAGCTGAACAGGAACATGGTAGGCAGTTCCACCATTGCGGCGATGAAGAGGGCATTGCCCTGTACACGTTCGACTTCGCCGGCGACGGCCGCACCTTCACCGAGGATGTTTCCGACAACCTTTGCCATGTAGGTGTTGATCATCATATGGCAGAAGTAGAGAAAGATCATCGCGCCTGCGATCAGGATCATCTTGTCATACTTCCTGAAGAATGCGCCGTAGGACATGGACTGCTTCCGGGCTGCGGCTTCGGCAGCTTCTGTTTCCTTTTCAACAGCTGCGGAAGGCTGCGGCATCAGCTGCATCAGCAGCAGGCATATAATCGCAAATACAATGATATACCAGGGCATAACGACTTTTCCGAATCTGCCCCAGAGTCTTCCGACGACATTGGAACCGATCGCGTAAGCGGCGGAACCTGTGCCTCTGCCAAGACCGTAGTTGATCTTCTGTCCGTCTTTTTCATAGATGAATGCCATTGAATTAAAGAACGGCATGCCGATGGCAGCGGCTGTGAAGCAGAGGATGACGGATGCGGAGAGCAGGATCGATCCCTGCGGTGCGATTGTCATTAACAGCGCGAGAGCGGCAGTGACGATCATTGCGCCGGAGATGAATTTCTTTTCTGTCAGATTCGGCAGTCTGTCGATCAGGGATCCGCTTAATGTCTGGCCGATGAGGCCGCACAAGCTGACCAGAGTGATGATGATTCCGGTTGTACCGTCCGAGAATCCGCTCTGTGACAGGAAATTATAGGCATAGCCGGCGGTTGCGCAGAGAAGGAACATGAAAGCAGCGTTGATAGCAGCGTACTTCAAAGTAAGATATTTGTATTTCATATGTTTTCTCCCTGTTTAAATTTTATGAAACTTCCATGCATGTCACAAGAAAAATGAAACGGATTTGTTCAGAAAACATGTACGGGAATCACTGGGAAACCGGATGAACCATATTCCGGTCGCGGTATTCGCGGGGCGACATATCTAATGTATTTTTAAAGGCTCTCGAGAAATGAAGCTGATTTTCATAGCCGACCTGTTTTCCGACTTCATGAATCGGCATTTTTGTGTTTTTCAGCAGTTCGGAAGCTTTGTTCATCCGGTAGGTGATCAGAAACTGCTGCGGTGACTGGCCGAATGTCTCCTTGAAAAGACGGCTGAAATAGCTGCGGTTGAGGCCGCTGCGGTCAGCGATCTCTTCAACGGAAATATCCCTCTGATAATTGCTTTCAATGAAGTTGAGTGCTTCCTTCATATAGAAATCGCGCATCTTTCTTCTTTCCATCACTACTTTTGTCTTGGATGTTTCCATGATTTCATCCATCAGCAGCATACCCAGTCCGACCAGACGGATAAAAGAGTGATCGGCACCGTCGACAATTGCCAGCATATGATCTGCGATCGAATTGTTCTGCGGTGAAATGCTTGTATAGACCGGCTGCTGTTCGCTGAGCCCGGCAAGGGTCATGCATTCACGTGCTTTGAGTCCGTCAAACTCGACCCATACATAGAACCAGGGATCATCGAAATCAGCCTGATAGCTTGAAATCTGTTCCGGGCACAGAAGAAACCCCTGTCCGGGTCCGAGATGCCATGTATTGCCGCTGGTGTCCAGCGTTCCTTTGCCGCGGAGGATGTAATGGAACAGAAAATGATTTCTGCGGGCAGGACCGTAGGAATGCATCGGTGAACACTTTTCATAGCCGAACTGATAAAGGTTCAGATCGATGAAAAGCTCGTCTCGTGCGACGTGGAATTTATATTTCGGACCGTCTTTCCGGAATTCTATATCTTTAACAGCCATCCTTTTCTCCTCCATTATGTAAGCGTTTACTATGCTTGGATACATTATATATCATATTGTGACATAATTTGCATTTATCCACAGAAATTCGCAGAAATGAGATATAAATACTCACATCTGCTAATAGGGAAATCGCTTACAAATTGCTAAACTGTGAATGACAAAAGGAAGGGGAAATTCCCGTGAGTGCACGCGTGGGAATCCCGCTGAATCCTTCCGGATGCCAAACAGCCGGCTTATCAAAACTGAACAAGCATTCTTACAATTCAGAAAAAAGAGGAGAAAGAAAAATGCACAAGAATTTCCGCAAAGGCGCAGCGCTGCTTCTGTCAGCCGCATGCCTGACTGGCTGCATGTCCAAACCAGCATCCCCGACAGGCGGCAATGAATCCGCAAGAGTCGAACCGCCCGCAGACATCTGGGCACCGTATGAAGAAACTGTTACAGTAACCACAATGGGTGAAGAAAACAGCGGAACTGAGTTCCAGGGCGATGATGACTACGGCAACAACCCCTGGTACCGCGCTTATAAAGAACGCTTTAACATCAATCTCGTCAATAAGTGGATTTCCAATGACTATGGAACAAAGCTGAATCTGGCGATCGCTGATAAAGATATCGCTGACGTGTTCTATGTTGACTCTGCACGTCTGACAACACTGTATGAAGCAGGTCTCATCATGAACCTGGACGAAGTATTCGACAGCTATGCTTCCGATGTTCTCAAGGGCTACCGCAAAGACTATGCGGATACATGGGAAACCGGTGAATTTGACGGCCATCTCTACGGCATGCCGCAGATGTCCTATGGTATCATCGACCAGTTCCAGTACATCTGGATCCGTCAGGACTGGATGAAAGAATGCGGTTTTGAAGAACCCAAGACAATGGATGACGTCATCAAGATCGCCACAACATTCGCTGAAAAGTACGGCGGATATGCTCTGCCGGAATGCCAGACTCTTGAAAATCTGTTCAGACTCGCTCTGAGCTGGGGTGCTCATCCGGATATCTGGGTCAAGAAGGATGACGGTACAATCGAATACGGCACAATCCAGCCGGAAATGAAAGAAGCTCTTGCACAGTATGCTGAATGGTACAAAGAAGGAATCATCAACCCGAACTTCACAACTCTGAACTGGGACAAGATGATGCAGGGCATGATCAACGGCGAATGCGGTGTTATTCCGTTCGCTCAGTGGTTCGGCTACAACCCGCTGCCTGACCTGATCAAGAACCAGGGAGCAGACGCAATCTTCTATCCGTATGAAATTCCGACACAGGACGGCTCCCCGATCAAGGGCAGCGTTACATTCAACAACAACGGATATGTTGTCATCAGAAAAGACTGCCCGAACCCTGAAGCAATCATGAAGATCGTCAACTTCTATGTTTATACAGTCAATGATGCAGTAGGCAAAGAAACCAATGAATATCTGTCCTCTCTGCACAGCTTCAACTATCCGAACTGCGTACGCGGCACACGTATTATCAACCCGATGAACGACTACAACCAGTACATCCAGGTCAAAGATGCATTTGACAGATATCAGGCAGGTGAAGACGTCGACACAAGCGCCCTCGGCACAAACCTCTCCAAGTATGAAAGCTGTGTCAACTGGGTCACATCTCAGGATCCCAATGGCGTAGGCGACTTCCTGCAGCAGGGCAATGACCGCTCCGCTTACGGTATCGCTAAGAAATATGTCGATGAAAAGCAGTATGTTCAGGACGCTAAGTGGGGACCGGATACACCGACTCTCCAGGCTGCCGGCAGCACTCTCAAAGACATCCTGGTTGAAGGATTCACAAAGATTATCATCGGTGAAAAGCCGATCGACTACTTCGATGAACTCGTTGAGCAGTGGAAGACTGCCGGCGGTGCGAAGGCAACAGAAGAAATCAACGAAATCTACGGCGACTAATGCTGTTAATGACGCGGTACGGTTTGAGAAATGTCCGAACCGTACCGCGTTTTCCGAAACAAGGAGCGAATATGAATAAGAAAAAAAAGGGTATAGCAAGCTACTGGCAGTATTATCTCATGTTGATCCCGGGTGTGATTGTCACTTTCATCTTCAGTTATATTCCCCTCTACGGCGTTATCATCGCCTTTGAGAAATACAATGTCGGTTTAGGTTTCAGCTCACCGTGGGTCGGCATGGAGAACTTCCGCTATCTGTTCAGCCAGCCTACATTCACAAGAACGATCACCAATACATTGTTTATCTCTGTCTGGAAACTCGCTCTCGGTGTTGTTGTTCCGGTTACGATCGCGATTCTCCTCAACGAAATGAGATCAGAAAAACTCAAGAGATTCTATCAGACACTGATTTATATCCCGAACTTCCTGTCATGGATTATCATGGCCGGTGTTCTCATGGATATCCTGGCAAGCACAGGTGCGATCAACGTTATTCTCATGAAGCTTGGCTTCCATAGCGTGGACTTCCTCGGAAATGCGAAAATATTCCCGTGGACAATGATTATCTCCGATGTCTGGAAGGGCTTCGGTTACGGAACCATCGTCTACCTTGCAGCGCTGACCGGTATCGATCCGGCCCTTTACGAATCCGCAATGCTGGACGGCGCTACCCGCTGGCAGCAGATCAAGAACGTTACGATTCCGCTGCTGATGCCTACCATCATCCTGATGACAGTCCTTTCTCTGGGAAGCGTGCTCAATGCGGGCTTCGACCAGATCTACAACCTGTACAGCCCGGCTGTATGGGAGACCGGTGACGTCATTGATACATATGTTTACCGTTTAGGTATTCAGCAGGCTCAGTATTCCGTCGGTGCGGCGGTCGGCCTGTTCAAATCACTCGTATCCGCGATTCTGGTTGTTGTCTCCTACAGACTGGCAGACAAGCTCGCCGGATACAGAATTCTGTAATGAGGTGTAAGTATGGAAAAGAAGAAAAAGGGTGTATCCGTATTTGATGTAATTCTGACAATCGGTCTTGGCATCATCTGCATTACCTGCGTCCTGCCTTTCATTCATCTGCTTGCAGTTTCATTCTCATCCTCATCTGCAGTCGCAGCCGGAAGAGTCGGCTTCTGGCCGGTTGAATTTACTGCAGCTTCCTATGAATATGTCATTACCGGCGGCCGTTTCCTGCACGCAATGGGCATCTCCATTGAACGTGTTATTCTCGGAACACTGCTGAACATCGTTCTCATGGTTCTGACAGCTTATCCGCTGGCAAAAGAAGACCTGCCTTTCCGCGGAATCCTCTCCGGATTCTTCGTACTGACAATGCTCATCGGCGGCGGTATGATCCCGACTTACCTGTTAGTTTCCGGTCTTGGACTCAAAGACACCATCTGGGCTCTGATCCTGCCGGGCGCTCTGCCGGTTTACAACATGATCATCCTCATGAACTTCATCCGCGGACTTCCTCATGAACTCGAAGAAGCAGCCTGGATTGACGGTGCATCTCCTTTCAGAACCCTCTGGAGTGTTATCTTCCCGCTGCTCGGCCCGTCTCTGGCAACTGTCGGTCTGTTCTCAATGGTCGGCCATTGGAACGACTGGTTCGCCGGTATGATCTACATGAGCGATCCGATGAACTATCCGCTTCAGACTTATCTGCAGACCCTCCTCGTCGACTTCGAAAAGCTTCTGCAGTCCGATACAACCGGCAATATCCAGGATATTCTTTCCAAGATGAATGCCCGTACCGGCCGTGCTGCGCAGCTGTTCCTCGGCGCTCTGCCGATCATGATGGTATATCCGTTCCTGCAGCGCTACTTTACCAAGGGCCTTACCCTGGGAAGCGTGAAGGGATAACTCTCATTATCCTCTTTTTTCCCTCCCTGCGGCAGGGAGGGAAAGAAGAGGATTCTGTTTTATAATGAAAGAGAAAGGAAGTGCCTATGCCGTTGCATGATGATTACAGCAGCTACGAAAGCGAATTTGAAGAAGAGCTTCCCCGGGAAACCGGAATCAAACGCATCCTGGAAGTTCTCTCACGTGATTACAATCCGCTGATGCTGGCGGGACTGATCAATGTGATTACATTCCTGCCGTTTCTGTTTATGTGCGGCTACGCGGTCGCACTGCATTCCATCCTGTTCGCATTGCTTGCAGGTGTGATCGGCGGACTGATTGCGGCCCCGTTCTTCTATGGACTGGCGGATGTGATCTTAAGAGGTCTCAGGGATGAGCCTGCGTACGGCATTCACCGCTACATGCGCGCACTCAGAAACAACTGGGTGAGCACGCTTCTTCCCGGTGCCGTATTCGGCATGGTATTCGCGCTGCCGATCTTTATTATCCTGCATCTGCCGCAGCTTGGCGGCCTCGGGCTTCTGATCTGCGAAGCAGTCAGCGTCGCGGTGTGTCTCGGCATCTTCTTATGGGCTCTGCCGCAGACGGTGCTGCTTCAGCTGAGCTTTGGCGCACTGATCAAAAACAGCATTCTGCTGTGCTTCCGCTATTTTGGAAAATCCTTTGTCTGCATTGTGCTTTTCGCGGCTTATACCGCGCTTCTGATCAGGCTGTTTCCGGCATCCGTATTCCTGCTTCTGGTATGCGGATTCTGGCTGGTGCTGCTTGTGATATTCCAGATGATCTATCCCATCCTCGATGAAGTATTCCAAATCGAACAAACACTGAAAGAAAACAGAAAGAAGGCCTCCGCGCAGGGTGAATAATTATGTCTATCGTAATCAATGAATCCGAATCGATCATTTCGATCCATACAAAAAATACAACTTATCAGATGAAAGCCGTCCATAACGGGCTTCTGGTTCACACCTACTACGGCCCGCATATGAACGGGGATGCCGGCTATGCGCTCAGCTACCGCGACAGAGGCTTTTCGGTCAATCCGTATGATTCCAAATTCAACCGCACGGTTTCCTCGGATACGCTTCCGCTGGAATATCCATGCGAAGGAAGCGGCGATTTCAGAGCTTCGGCATTCTCCGTGAGCCGGGCAAACGGTGCCTCCGGATGCGATCTGCGCTATGAAGGCTATGAGGTGGTCAAAGGCAAATACAGCCTGAAAGGACTGCCGGCAGTTTACGCGGATGAAGAGGAAGCGGAAACGCTTCTCGTCACACTGCGCGACCGCGATGCCGGAATCAAAGTTGTTCTGCAGTACGGCGTACTGCCTGAAATCGATGTCATCACAAGAGCCGTGCAGATCACAAATGAAGGCAATGTACCGGTTGTTCTGAACCAGACCGCAAGCGCCTGCCTGGATTTTGTCAGCGGCGAATGGGAGCTGATGCATTTCTATGGCCGCCATGCCAATGAACGCGCTGCCGCAAGAGTGGAAATCGCGGAGCGCGAAATCGTGATCGGCACCCGCAGGGGAATGAGTTCCCATCATGAAAATCCGTTTATCGTCATCGCTGAAAACGGCGCTGATGAAAACAAGGGACAGTGTGTCGGCATGTGCTTTGTCTATTCCGGCGGCTTCTCTGCAAATATCAGCCGCGATGCTTTCGGAACGACAAGAGCCGTTATGGGTCTGCAGCCGGAACTGTTCAATTATCCGCTGAATCCTGCAGAAACATTCCAGGCCCCGGAAGCCGCGATGGTTTACAGCGCGGAAGGCTTTGCGAAGATGAGCCACTGTTTCCATAAGATGATCAGTGAACACATCTGCAGAGGACCGTGGAAAAACCGCAGAAGACCGGTTCTGATCAACAACTGGGAAGCGACCGGCATGACATTTGACGGTGAAAAGATTCTTTCCATTGCCCGCAAGGCATCCGAACTCGGCGTTGAGATGATGGTGCTGGATGACGGATGGTTCGGGGCAAGAGATACCGATAACGCGGGTCTTGGCGACTGGAAGGTGAATACGGAAAAACTCGGATGCACAATGGGGGAACTTGCAGATAAGATCCGGGCGATGGGTATGAAATTCGGCTTATGGATTGAGCCGGAAATGGTCAATGAAGATTCCGATCTCTACCGTGAACATCCGGACTGGGCGCTCACAATTCCGGGCAAGGAGCCGATTCTTGGCAGAAACCAGCTGGTGCTGGATTTCTCAAGAAAAGAAGTTGTGGATAACATCTTCTCCCAGATTTCAGCAGTGCTGGATGACTGCCGCGCTGACTATGTCAAAATGGATTTCAACCGCCCGATCGCGGATGTATATTCAAGAACCGCAGGCACACAGAGCAGGGGAAAGATCCTCTATGACTATATGCTCGGTGTCTACAGCTTTATGGAAAGACTGCTGGAACGCTACCCGGATCTTCTTCTGGAAGGATGCGCAGGCGGCGGCGGACGCTTCGATGCCGGCATGCTGTACTACTGCCCGCAGATCTGGTGCTCTGACAACACCGACGCAATCGACAGAATCCGCATTCAGTACGGTACCAGCTTCTGCTATCCATGCCGCACCATGGGCGCCCATGTTTCGGCTGTTCCCAACGGCGACACACGCCGCAGAACGCCGATCAACACCCGCGCTGTGGTGGCGATGGCAGGCACATTCGGCTATGAACTGGATCTCAATCTGATTACGGAAGAAGAGATGGAGGAAGTTCCGAAGCAGATCGAAACATTCAAAAAATACTGGAATCTGCTTCATAACGGCCTTTACTACCGTCTGACGGATGTGATCAGAAACCGGAAGGAAGCAGCCTGGATGATGGTTGCGGAAGATCAGAGCGAGGCATTGCTCAACATCGTGACACTCGATGCGACCGGCAACGGTCCCAACCGCTTTGTCCGCTGTGCAGGACTCGATCCCGAAGCCTTCTACAAGGATGAGGAAAGCGGAAATGTCTATGCGGCAAGCGCACTGATGACAATCGGACTGCCGATGCCGAGAATCAAGCTTCCCGGAATTCCGTGGAATCCGACACCGGGCGAATATGAATCATTCCAGATTCATCTGATCCGCCAGTAATTGACTGAACATGCATGAACACGGGAAGGACAGCAGATCCTTCCCGTGTTTGTTTAAGATATTGATTTCAATCCGTGCAGGATTGACAGATGGAATATGAATAAGAAAAAATAGAATCAGGAGGCAATGAAAATGGAAAACGAATTCAATCTCGATAAGGCAAAGGAAGTCCTGGATTCCGGTATGGAACAGGCACAGGAGCTTCTGCAGGATCCTTCACAGATCAACGATCTTCTGAAGACAGCTGAAGAAAAGATCAGGGAAATTCCGCATGTGGGCGAGGATATTGCCAACGTACCGGCAATGCTCAGCATGGTCAAATCCTATATCACAAAGGAATATACCGCTGTTTCCCCGAAGGTTGTCGCGGCTGTTGTCAGCGCACTGGTTTATCTTCTCAAGCGCAAGGATCTGATTCCCGACACTATCCCGCTCATCGGCAAAGTTGATGATATTGCGGTTATGATTGTCGCAATGAAGGTGATTGAACCGGAAATCAACGCCTACAAAGCCTGGAAAGAAACACAGCAGCAGCAGTAATCATGAAGGGGCTGTAACGGGTAAGGTCCATTAAATCGAGTCGAAAGGCTCGATTTTTTCATGTGTGCTTGATATCAGAAC
>CAMVGT010000021.1 GCA_947167125.1 uncultured Erysipelotrichaceae bacterium | reverse complement strand
ATGCTCTCATGATGTTTGCTGGTATATACTTTGGAGCTTTTATCTTTTCGCTCATGTCACATACAGCTGCCGCTATGCAAATTCCAAAGAAAGAATCGCCAAGATCGGAAACGGCTACTATACGGAATATACCTATAATAAAAAAGGAAAGATGGAAAAGATCATCCGTTATGCCGGCGACAAGAAAACAGCAGACGCCCAGGTACTGATGGCAATTGAATTCAAATATGATGCCGATGACAACAATACCGTCGTATCGGTAAAGGATGATACGGACGGAACCCATGTGGCATATGACTACAAGCTCAGCTATGACGAAAAGGGAAGACTGAGCAGAATCACATATATTTCCGAAGCCGGAACAGAAGAAAGCTATACGGACTTCACCTATAACGAAAAAGGCGTATTCGCCTCTGCATCCAGATACGGCAAGGATGACCGTCTGCTGGTTTATACAGAATATACATATGAATGAGAAAGCGGGAAATTATTCCTGCTTTTTTTGAATCTTTCAAAGAATTTCTGATTTCCCGGGAAATGAAGAAAATGCATTCTTTGATGCATGAAATGTGAATGGTGGTATAATTCTCACTGAACAGGGGTGTGCGCAAGCACTGAGACAGACCCTTATCACCTGATCTAGGTAATACTAGCGTAGGGAGTTTCGAAAGATTCCTTACGCCTCTGGTTAAATTTGGAGGTGTATTTTTTATGAAAAACAACCAGACCCGCGATATCGCCTTCATGGGCATGTATCTCGCATTGTTCTTCGTATTCGACTGGCTTTCCAACACGCTCGGCATCCTGCAGATGCCTAACGGCGGATCCCTTGGCGTCGGTGTTCTGCCGCTGCTGTTATGTTCCTATCATCTTGGATGGAAGAAAGGCGTTCTTGTCTGCCTGATCGCTGTCCTGATGATGTTCATGACCGGAAGAGTCTATGTCGTACAGAATTCCGACGGCTTTGCGCCATGGCAGATCGCCATTCAGTTCCTGATGGAATACCCGGTTGCCTTCGGTATCTACGGCATCGCATCCATTTTCAAAAACTACGGCTATTTCTACAGCGGCGTGGCAATCACAAACCTGATCCGTCTTGTGCTTCATGTCATCGCAGGAACCGTTTTCTGGGGCACACCCTGGTGGGGAAGCTTCACTTACAACGCATGGTATATGATTCCGACCATGATCATGTGTCTGATCCTGATCCCGCTGATCTACGAACGTTTAAGCAAAACATCCGCATTCAAATAAGAAATGAAAAGAGAACCGCACCTGTCTTGCGGTTCTCTTTTTGTCACAAGTCTCTCTAAATTATTCTTCTTCAAACAGGCATGCGCCGTTGGAAGCGATGACGTCCTTGTACCACCAGAAGCTCTTCTTGCGGTAGCGGTTGAATGTACCGTTTCCGTAATCGTCGCAGTCAACATAGATGAATCCGTATCTCTTGCTCATCTGCTTGGTGGATTCGGAAACCAGGTCAATACATGCCCATGTTGTATAGCCGAGCAGCTCAACGCCGTCTTCAACAATTGCGTCATACATTGCCTTGAAGTGGCCTTTGTAGTAATCGATATGACCCTGGTCATCAACAGTGTAGGAACCGTTTCCGTCCGGAATCAGTTCTTCTTTTTCACCGAGTCCGTTTTCGACAATGAACAGCGGCTTTCTGTATCTGTCATACAGATCGACAAGGGAAACTCTCAGGCCGATCGGATCGGACTGCCATCCCCATTCGCTTGCCTTCAGATAAGGGTTCTTGATTGCGGTCACGGTATTGCCGGCTGTTACCTGAAGTCCTTCTGTATCCTTGGCAACACAGCTGGAGGAATAATAGGAGAAGGAAATGAAATCAACCGGATATTCCTTCATGACTTTCAGATCATCCTCTTCCATCACGATGTTCAGACCGTGGTTGCGGAATCTTGCCAGCAGGTATGCCGGATATTCGCCGAATACCTGGGTGTCGGAATAGCAGTATGTGCTTCTCATTCTCTGCTGTGCTTCCAGAACATCTTCCGGTTTGCATGTATACGGATAATATGTCAGTTTTGTAAGCATGCAGCCGACCATGGCACCGGGTTCATTTTCATGAATATATTTTGTCGCAAGAGCGCTTGCCACAAACTGATGGTGCATGGACTGGAAGATGATTTCCTCCCAGTTCTTTCCTTCAAATCTGTCTCTGATCAGACCGCCTGTTGTATACGGATGGCGGATCATGGAATCGACTTCATTGAATGTGAGCCAGTACTTCACTCTGTCCTTGTATCTGTCGACAATTGTTCTTGTGAAATTCATGAAGAAATCAATTGTCTTCCGGTTATACCAGCAGTCATATTCAAGGCAGAGATGCAGCGGCGGTTCATAGTGGGAAATGGTAACGAGCGGTTCGATATTGTATTTCTTCAATTCATTGAAGACGTTGTCATAGAACTGCAGGCCTTCTTCGTTCGGTGTTTCTTCGTCGCCCTTCGGGAAGATTCTCGACCATGCGATGGACATGCGGAATACTTTGAATCCCATTTCGGCAATTAGTGCGATATCTTCCTGCCAATGATGATAGAAGTCGGAACCGTGGCGCTTGGGATAATGCACAAGATCTTCCGGATGCGCCATCGCTTCTTCGATGTCCTTCATCAGAACCTCGTTCTGCTTGGCGTAATCCTGTACATCAATATCCAGATGGCTTCTTGCGGCATCGGAAACGGACCATCCTTTTCCGCCTTCATTCCATCCGCCTTCAAACTGGTTTGCCGCGGTGGCGCCGCCCCACAGGAAACCTTCCGGGAATGCTCTTTTTTCCATGAAATGATAAACTCCTTTTCTTTTTATCAATTGTAAAAAATATCAAGCATGACGGTCAATGGGATCGCCCTTTTTTCTGAGATTTGAACAGTGCTATAATAAGCCCATGAAAAAGGGAAAATTCATTACATTTGAAGGACCGGACGGAAGCGGAAAAACCACTGTCAGCACTGCTGTGTGCAGAAGACTTGAGGAAGAAGGCTACGCGGTCCGCTATACAAGGGAACCGGGAGGTTCCGCCATTGCGGAGCAGATCCGCAATGTGATTCTTGATCCGCAGAATACTGCCATGGACGCAAGAACCGAAGCGCTGCTGTATGCCGCAAGCCGCCGCCAGCATCTGGTGGAAAAGGTACTGCCGGCACTGGAAGAAGGAATCAATGTGATCAGCGACAGGTTCGTGGACAGTTCTCTTGCCTATCAGGGCAAAGGCAGACAGATCGGGATCGAAGAAGTCTACGCGATCAATCAGTTCGCAATCGAAGGCCGTATGCCGGAAAAGACCATCTATCTTGATGTGGATCCGGAAGTGGGTCTGGAAAGGATTCAGAAGGGAAGAACCTATCTCGACCGTCTGGATCAGGAAAGCATCGAATTCCATAACCGCGTCAATGAAGGCTATCAGGAAGTCATCCGCACCTATGCGGACCGGATGATTATCATCGATGCCAACCGGAATGTGGAAGAAGTCATTGAGGATTCCTATCAGGCAGTGAAAGGATTGCTGGATGATTAAGGATCAGCTGAAAAAACAGCAGCCGATCGTTTACCGCGCACTGGAAAACGCGTGCCGGGACGGCAGGGTATCCAATGCCTATCTGTTTTCCGGTCCTTACGGGACGATGAAAAACGAAGCAGCTCTGCTTTTGGCGCAGAGCATTTTCTGCGAGAAAGCAGAAGGTCTTGCATGTGAAGAATGCAACACCTGCCGCAGAGTCAGGGAAGGACTGTATACCGACCTGATCATTCTTGACGGAAGTGAAAAGGCAATCTCAAAGGAAATGGTCGATTCCGTACAGGAACAGTTTTCCAAAACATCTCTTGAAGGCACAAAAGGAAACCGTGTCTATATTATTCAGAATGCGGAAACAGCCAGCATCTCCGCCCAGAACTCCATGCTTAAATTCCTGGAGGAACCGGGCAGCGGCGTCACCGCGATTCTGACAACCGACAACATCAGCCGCCTGCTGCCGACAATCGTCTCCAGATGCATTGTCCTGAATTTTCTTCCGATGAGCGCGGATGAATATTACAAAGACGCACTGGAAGCAGGAATCAAAGAAGAGGACGCATATCTGATTTCGCACATCATCCGCGATCCGAAGGATCTGATGCCTTTCTATGAAAGCGAACTGTATGAAAAGGCAGTGATGATGCTGAAACAGTATCTGAATATCGGAACGTTTTTCTGGGATGAATTCCTGGTCGACTGGGAGACGCAGTGGCGCTCATCCCTTGCCGATAGGGATAAAGCTAAGCAGGAGAACCTGACTCTAGCGGCCGCGTTCTTTGATCTTCTGCATCTTTATGGAACAGATGTGATCAAACATGACGCAAAAGGCCCGTCATGGTATCATGATGCAGTGACTCACGCCCCCGGGCGTTCTGATCAATACGGAAAGCTGATTCTGATTGCCGATGAACAGAAGGATCTGGTCAATCGTTTCAACGATGTCAATCTTCTGATGGCACAGACATTCAGCAGACTGGAGGAATTCAAACATGAGCTTGGAAAGCAATATAAATAAAGAAGAAGTGACACAGGAAGAAACTCCTGTCTATCCCTATTCGGTAGCGGTGCGCTTCCGCGATGCCGCAAAGCCGTATTCATTCGGCAGCTTTACCGACGGGATCCATAAAGGCGACTGGGTTGTCGTTGAAACACAGCAGGGTCTGGAAATGGGCGCTGCCGAAGCAGACGCGCTGAGTGTGGAAAAATACGGTCTGCATATGCCGACCCGTCCGGTTGTCCGTCTTGCGACACCGGTCGATATCCGCAGCTATGAGGAGAATGTGCATTACGAACAGGAGGCCTACCGCATCTGTGCGGAAGAAATCGAATCCCTCGGCCTGGATATGAACCTGCTCAACGCCCAGTACACACTGGACCGCGCTAAAATTCTGTTCATCTATCTGGCGGATCAGAGAGTCGACTTCCGCGAACTGTTAAAGCACCTCGGCGCAAGACTGCACTGCCGCATTGAACTGCGTCAGATCGGCGAGCGCGACAAAGCGAAGATGGTCGGCGGCATCGGCATGTGCGGCATGGAATGCTGCTGCAGAAGATTCAAGAACCATTTCGATGTCATTTCCATCAACATGGCCAAGAACCAGCTGCTCGCCCTGAATACCGAAAAGCTTTCCGGTATGTGCGGCAAGCTGATGTGCTGCCTGAAATATGAAGACAACGACTATAAGGAACTGACCGAAGGACTTCCGAAGATGGGATCCCAGGTGGAATACGAAGGCAGCATCTACCGCATCACGGCAATGAATGTCATGAGCGATGAGGCAAAGCTGGAAAACCACGCCCAGGTTATTTTCCTGACACTCAATGACCTGCGTGAAAAGGCAATCCCGAGAAAAGGCGTTGTCATGCAGAAAAAGAATGACGGCGAAAAGAAGGAAGTCATTCACCGCTCCAACCGCACGCCGGAAAGCGAGCGCACAGCTCCGCCCCATGTTTCCATGGAACTGCCTTCCTTGGCGGAAAAGAAAGACCGTCCGCAGAGACCCCAGCGTTCCGGTCAGAACCAGAATCAGGGCCAGGCACAGAGCGGATCCCGCGATCAGAAACGCGATCAGCGCAGACCCGGTAACAATAACCAGAACAGAAACAATAACCGCCCGGATAACAGAAGACGCGACAATGCGCAGCGTCAGAACACATCCGCGCCGAAACCTGAGACAAAGAATGTCACTGTCCGTACCTTCGGACGCAAGAAGACCCAGGAGGAAAACAAGTGAACCGGCAGAAATCATTTGAAAATGAAAAGCCGTCCCTGTATCTGGTCCCCACCCCGATCGGCAATCTTTCCGAGATGACCCCGCGTGCGCTGGAAATTCTGAACAGTGTGGATGTGATCGCCTGCGAAGACACCCGCACCAGCGGCCAGCTGCTCAAGCATTTCGGCATTTCAAAAAGACTGATTGCCTATCAGAATTTCAATGAAGAATCCAGCGCGAAGGGAATTGTGAATCTGCTTTCCCAGGGAAACAATGTCGCTCTGATTTCCGATGCCGGCTATCCGCTGATCAGCGATCCGGGTCAAAGAGTTGTGACAGAAGCTTCCGCAGAAGGATTCAATGTGATTCCGGTATCCGGATGCAGTGCAGTGCTCAATGCGCTTGTGGCTTCCGGACTGATCGCGCAGCCGTTCCTGTTTGTCGGTTTCCTGCCGCCGTCCAATGGCGATCGAGTCAGGAAACTGCAGGAATACCGCGCCTATCCGATGACGATGATCTTCTATGAAGCACCCCACCGGATCACCAAGATGCTCAAAAGCTGTCTGGAAGTGCTTGGCGACAGAAGATGCTGCCTGTGCAGGGAGATGACAAAGATCCATGAAGAATTCCTGCGCGGCACGATCAGCGAGATGCTTGAAATCTTGGATGAGCTCAAAGGTGAGATGGTTGTGGTCATTGAAGGAAACAGGGATGACTATAACAAGGATGTCGACATGTCGATGATCCTTCGGATGGTCAATGAGTCGGTGGAAACCGGCATGACAACATCCCAGGCCATCAAGGATGTCGCAGCGCGTACCGGTGTTCCCAAGAACAGGATTTATGACATGGTCCATAAAGACCCGCAGAAAGGAACGTGCTGATGAATAGCAGAATGCCGTATTTCGGCTTTTCCCGCACAGCGGTGTATCTGGCAGCGGCTGTCATACCGGCAGTTATTCTGATGATTTACATCTACCGCAAGGACAGGCATGAAAAAGAACCCGCTCAGCTTCTGACGAAATGCATTCTCGGCGGATGCCTTTCCGCACTGCTTGCCTCATTGCTGGAAACCGGCGGCGACTATCTTCTGAAGCTCTACTATTCTTCTCATGCGATTACAGCTGCAGGTTATGCGGTTGTGACCGCGATGATGGTCGGACTGATGGAGGAAGGATCCAAGTTTCTTTTCCTGAAGCGCTATACCTGGAATTCACCTGAATTCAACTACCGCTTTGACGGAATGGTATATGCGATCTTTGTGTCGCTCGGTTTTGCGGCACTGGAAAACATCTTCTATATCTTTACGTATCAGGATCTGAGTATCGCCTGGTCCAGGGCGATCCTGACGATTCCGGCACATATGAGCTTCGCGGTTTATATGGGCGTCTATTACGGAAGAGCCAGAATGGCAGAAGTGACGGGCAGAGCCTCCGCCAGCGTCCTGCTTCAGTGGACAGGATATCTTGCGGCAGTTCTTCTGCATGCGGTATATGACGGCGCACTCATGATCGGATCGGACGCATCTTTGATCTTCTTCTATGTCTTTGTGATTCTTCTTGATCTGTTTGTCCTGCATACGGTCCGCAATGAAGCACGAACGGACCGGCCGATCTATTGACACTGATGACTTTTACCTTTGATTTGTTGTATGATGTACAGGAGTTATCCGGCATGCCGGCTGACTGATAAAGAGGTTAATATATGCTCAATGATCCAGAGTTTGACAAGATGATTATCTATGGCCTTGCAGGCGTATGCATTGTCCTGCTGCTGGCGGTAATCTTTCTGGCAGTTAAGAAAAATGTATATTATGTGGACGAGGAAGGCCGTGAGGTACCGGATCCTAAGCGCACAGCCAGACGCGCAAAGAGAAAGCAGAAGACAGAACCCGAGCCTGAGATGGCAGAGGAACCTGCAGAAGAACCTGTTCCGGAACCTGAACCTGAACTGATTCCTGCATCCGAACCGGAAGTTCCTGTTGCGGAAGAAGAGATCGAAACCGTCATTCCGCAGGCACCGGTCTTTATGGAAACTCCTGCAGAAGAAGCAGAGCCGGAAATCGTTTCCTTCCCGAGCGAAGAGCCGGAAGTCTTCGAATCTTCTGATGAACCGCTGATTCCGGAAATTGAAGAAGAACCGGAAGCTGCTGCAGCTGAAGAAGATGAACCTGATCTGGCCCGCATGTTCCCGATGGATGAAGAAGAACCGGAAGAGCCTGAAGCGGAATATGTGGAAGAAGAATATACCGAAGCAGAGCCTGCACCCGCAATCCCGGTTCCTGTGGGCTGTGTTGTGACGGTTACGGTTGCCGGCCAGTCGCAGACACATGAAGTGGATACACTTCCGTGCCTGATCGGCAGAGAGCAGACATCCTGCAATCTCGTCATTTCCGAGCCGGCAGTAAGCCGCAGACATGCAAGGATCTATGCCAACGAAGAAGGCCTGTTTATTGAAGATGTTTCCGAACATAACGGAACCTATCTCAACGGCACAAAGCTCCCTTCACTGGGAAGCGCACAGCTGAACGAAAACGACAGGGTCTCTCTTGGAAGAGCTGAGCTTGTTATCAGCAGAATTCTTTACTGATCAAAACAAAGGATGCCGGTGAGGTATCCTTTTTGGGAGGAGCGCTATGAAATGTCCTTATTGCAACGCGGAAATTGAAGACGGCGCCAAATTCTGCACCAATTGCGGAAAAGCGCTGACTTCTTCAGAAACAGTCCCTGAAACAGCTGAAGCCGATACGGAAAAGCTTCCCGATGAACCGCCGAAAAAACAGATGGAGAAGCTGATCCGGATCCTGGTGATTGCCGCCGCGGTTCTGGTTACCGCTGCTCTCGGCATTACGCTGGGCGTCAGTTCCTTTGTGAACAGGCAGTATAAAGCCGGTCAGGAAGCTTATGAAGCAGGTGATTATGAAACTTCCATTGAACACCTGAAGAATTCATTCCGCTTCGGAAAAAAAGAAGATTCAGGAATTCTGCTGGCAGACAGCTACGCCAAGCTCGGACGGTTTGAAGAATCCTATCAGGTCTACACAAAGATTGAAGATCTGATTTCATCAAAGGAAGACATCAAAGCCCGCTATGGCGATGTCTGCGGACAGATTGCCTACAGCTATCTCAGTACCAACGATACGGAAGGCGCGATGGTCTACCTGCAGAAACAGTATGAACTGACACAGGATGAAACCATAAACAACCGGATCAAGGCAATTCAGAACGGCGGAACCTATGCCGATGAAACCGGCAATATCTACAATCTGGACGGAAAGATTGAAACCGCGGTCTGCGCCGATGAAAAGGGAAACGAAATCTACCGGGCAGATCTGGTCTATGACCATAACGGAAACTGGAAATTTGCCAAGGCCTATTCCTCTGCCGGCACAAAAAGAAGCGTGTTCGGCACCTTTGAATGGAATCCGGATACCGAATACGAACTGACCGTCTATCCTTCCGGCGATTCCTGGTCATGGATCGCAAGAGGCACGGAAAAGGAAAATGATGAAATCCGCAAGATCACCGCGCTGAGCGAAGTATCAAAGCAGATCATGTCCTTTTCCAGGACATATAACAGCGAAGGCTTTGTGACAAAAGAGACGATTGAAACCGGCAGCGGGGATATTGCGGAAATTGAATGGCCTGCCGAAGAAAATCCGGAACATGCGGTTCTGACAATCGGGGATGAAACATACATTGCCGGCCTGACATACAATTCAGCCGGACAGATCGAAACCCTGAACATCACCCGCAATTTCCTGCAGACCGTCATGCGGATCACAAATGAATACAACGATGACGGAACGGTAAAGGAAACCGTCACGAAGATCAGCGGCATGCCGCTGGTTCCATGGATGCCGCATCTGAATTACCGCAGAACTATCACATCCTACAGTGCGCACCGTCCTGTCACAAGAACCGTTCTCGATGAAAACGGAAAGCTGATCGCAAGAGGATATTACATCAGCGGCTGCGGCTGGCTGATGATGTACCTGCCGGATTAGCGCAGACAAAAAAACTTTGGAGTGCAGGCATTCATTATGCTAAACTGATAAATGCTTTCCGAAGCAGCTCCATGAGGAGGGAATATGAAAAAGATGATCCGGGTCCTGGCAGCGGCCGCTGCCGTACTGTCTCTGTCCGCATGCAAGGAAGAGGTCAGGATTACAGAGGCACAGGCATGTGAACCTCTGTCCACAATGTTTTTCAGCTATACTGTCAACGATGCCGAAACAGCGAAAACGCTGGCTGATAAGTCGACATATGACGACTACTGTTTCCTGGTTGTCGATCTGAGTGTCGCAAATCTGTCCGACAGCACCATCTCCATGAGCGATGCTGACTTCTGGATCGCATGGGGTGAAGGCGAAGATGAATATGACGCGCCGATTTCAGCCTATGGTGAAGAACCTGTCGTCAATGACGAACTTGCGCAGGTCTATGAAGTGGGAATCGGCGAAGAAGTCCGCGGCTCACTTGTCTTCATTGTCCCGGAATCTGAAGACACATTCGTCCTTCATACCGAAGACTACTACTCCACATCCGAATCGTCTGAACCCGTCACATGCGATACCTATTCCGTAACATTCACCATGGGCTCCGATGGAAAAATGGTGAAGCCTGAAATCAAGGAGGAGTCTTAAAAACCGGAATGACATTCATTCCATACAGCCGCATCAATACGAAAGGAAGTACCAACAATGAAACATACAGAAAAAACAATGATGTACGTCGTTGATTATGAATCAGGAAGTTCCGATATTCATGAATTCATGAACGGCGATGATCTGAACCGCCTGCGCAGCGAAGAGCGCCGCGGCAGTGTCAGAATTGTAAATCTGATCGCTCTGAACAGCAGCGACAGAAAGTAATCATGCATTGAACAAAGTGTCTTCAGATTGAAGACGCTTTTCTTTTTCAGAGGGCATGTTTCGGCTATAATAGTTTCGCTATGGAGGTTTCGGCAATGGAACTGAAGACTGGAACAATCCTTCACGGTTTCCGTGTAACCCGTGTCAGGGAAATCCCTGACTGCGCAGGTGTTCTGTATGAAATGGAACACGAAAAAACAGGAGCGCAGCTGTGCTGGATGAAACGTGAAGACGAAAATAAAACATTCGCGATTGCTTTTAAAACACTTCCCGAAGATGACACCGGTGTTTTCCACATCCTGGAGCACAGTGTTCTCAACGGATCTGATAAATATCCGGTCAGGGAGCCGTTTGTCGAACTGCTGAAATCCAGCATGCAGACATTTCTGAATGCTTTCACCTATCCGGATAAAACGATGTATCCTGTTTCCTCAAGAAATGATCAGGATTTTATGAATCTGATGTCGGTCTATATGGACGCTGTTTTCCATCCGGCAATCTATCACAATCCCAACATCTTCTATCAGGAAGGCTGGCATTATGAAATCCGGAGTGAAGAGGATGAACCGGTTTATAAAGGCGTTGTTCTCAATGAAATGAAAGGCGCCTTTGCGTCGGTTGATGAAACATTGATGGATGAAATGAACCGGATTCTTTTCCCGGACAACAGCTACCGCTTTGTATCAGGGGGAGACCCGGAACATATCACCGATCTTTCCTATGAAAAATTTCTGGAAACACACGGACGCTTCTATCATCCTTCCAACGCGAGAATTTTCCTGGACGGCAGTCTTGATATTGATAAAGCACTTGCGTTTATTGATGATGCATATTTCAGCACCTATGAAAAGGAAGACTTCTGCTTCGATATTCCGGTTCAGGAGGCTGTGCCTGCTGTCACAAAGAGATATGAATACGAAGTGACACCGGGCGATCAGACAGAGCACCGCACCCAGATCGCTTTCGCGAAGGTTATTTCGAGATTTGATGATCCGATGAAGAATCTTGCCTGGAATCTGCTTCCTACGGTACTTGTCGGAACCAATGATTCAAAACTGAAAAAGGCAATCATTGACAACGGCCTTGGCGAAGATGTGGAACTGGATATTATTGATGGCGTTCAGCAGCCCTGGGTGATTCTGAATGTCCGCAATACCGATGAAGACAAATATGAGGAAGTCAGACAGACACTGCGCAAAACAGCAGAAGAAATCCTGGAGGAAGGAATCAGCCATGAACAGCTGAGCGCTTCTTTGAACATGATGGAATTCCGCTACCGCGAGCGTCATGAACCGGCAGGTCTCATGTATGGACAAAGAGCGATGGAGACATGGCTCTACAACGGCGATCCGGCACAGAATTTATGCATCGGCGGCCTGTTTGATGAACTCCGCAGAAAAACAGAAGAAGGCTATTTTGAAGAACTGTTCCGTGAATTCATCATGGATGAGGAACATCTTGCATGTGTTGTCGCAGTTCCTTCCGAAACGCTTCTTGCCGAGAAGGCGGAAAAGGAAAAAGCACGTCTGCATCAGGCAAAGGAGTCATGGGGAGACAGCATTTCCGAATATATCGAACGCAACCGGATTCTTGATGAATGGCAGCAGACACCCGACAGTGAAGAAGCGATCAATTCGCTTCCCAAGCTGGCGCTCAGCGATCTTTCCGAAAAACCTGCGGCCGGCATTCCCCATCAGGAGATTTCCATCCGCGGTGTTCCGGTTCTTGTCTATCCGGCAGAGACCAGCGGCATTGTCTATATGACGCTGTATTTCAATCTTGCCGGCATTACCAAAGAACATCTTCCTTCGCTCGGATTCTATTCCGGATTATTCGGCGCCTTGCCCACAAAAAACAAAACAGTGGAAGAGGTGCAGCAGGCAATCCGCGCGGATCTTGGCGGACTGACATTCTTCCTCGACGCGCACAGCCCTGCCCATGAATATGAAAGCTGCGTTCCTGTATTCGGCGCTGCATGTTCGGTTCTCGGACACAATGTCGAAAAGGCAGCGGATCTGATTCTGGAGATTCTCCAGGAGACAGTCTTTGACAAAGAAAAGATTCTTCCGCTTCTCAAGCAGGAAAACGAAAGCTTCCGTCAGACACTGATCATGTCCGGCCATTCTGTCGCAATGCGCAGAATCGGTCTGCACTGTTCAGCGGAAGGTGTATTCCGTGAATATGCCGGCGGCTATGAATCCGCAAGATTCTCCAAAGATCTGGAAGATCATTATGATGAAAAGATCGGAACATTCCTTGAAGAATGTGAACTCTATTCCGATATTCTTTTCTCACCGGCAAGACTGACAGTTTCCGTGACCGGCGAACATGAAGATCTGATCGATTCGATCATTGACCGTCTGCACTATACAGAAGCACAGCGGGCAAAGGTTCATTACCCGATTGAAAAAGACGCGAAGGAAGCGATTGTGATTCCGGCAGCGATTTCCTACAGTGCCCTCGGAATGAATCTTCATAAAATCGAAGAAGACTACAGACCGCAGATGCTTGTCATGTCCCATATGATGACATTCGAATATCTCTGGACAGAAGTCCGTGTCAAAGGCGGCGCCTACGGTACCGGATTCAGCGCGAATCCCAACGGCACACTGTCTGCTTATTCCTACCGCGATCCTTCTCCCGCCAACGCTCTGAAAGCACTGCGTGAAGCAGGAAAGTATCTGAAGGAAAATGAGACGGAAGATATCACACCGATGATTATCGGTGCTCTGGCTTCCACCGAACCGCTTCTTTCTCCGGCTGTCGCAATCCGGATTGAAGATACCCGCTATTTCCGCGGCATCACCTATGAAAACCGCGCCAAAGCACGCAAAGCAATTCTGAACATGACTGCCGAAGATCTGAAGAATCTTGCGGATCTTCTGGAAAAGGCAATTGCGAACGCGTCCGTCTGCATTGTCGGAAACAAGGACACAATCGATTCCCTGTCTTCTGAAGAACTGGAAGAACTTCCTGCATTATGAGCAGAGCGGAATGGATTGAAGGCAGCAGAACCCTGCTGGTTGTAAGCGATGAAGATGTACCGGTGATTCAGAAGGAAACAGACGCGTCGCTGCTTGTTCTCCATGATCTTGACTGGAATAAGGATCTTTCCCCATGGCATGCGGAAAAAGTATTCCGCAAAGGGGAAGACTTTTCAGGCAATGGCGATCAGACACTGCAGATGATCATTGAAATGATGGATGAACATCGTGAAAGCTATGATCAGGCAGTGATCGCAGGATATTCCCTGGCGGGATTGTTTGCCTTATATGCCTGCGCGGTGAGTGAACGCTTTGAAGGATGCGTCAGCGCGTCCGGCTCGCTTTGGTTTCCCCGGTTTGAAGAGTGGCTGAAAGAACATCCGGTACACTGTAAAGCCGTATATCTTTCCCTGGGCGATCAGGAAAAGAAAACAAAAAATCCGGTGATGGCATCGGTTGAAGAAAAGACGGAAGAAGCATATCGTCTGATCGGCTCCTATACAGACTGCTTCTTTGAAATGAATCCCGGCAATCACTTCAGTCATCCGGAAGAAAGACTGATGAAGGGGATCCGCCACATCCTGAAAAAACTATAAAAACAGCAGCTGTTTCATCTACGCTTTATGCATGCATGAGACAGCTGCTTTCGTGCAAAAGGCCTGCATGCAGATACTGTTTTCAATAATCTGTGGTCATGCTGGCATGAAAATTGTTTACGAATCCCGAATAATCACTTAAAATCGAAGATGTTTCCTTCAAACGGCAGCGGGAGAAGTCTGCAGGTATTTCTCAAAAAATTGCCAATTAAGGAAATCGTATGCATGCGCATTTTTGTTGGAATTTTAATTGATCATGCATATAATGAAATAGATTTACTGATTCAGAATCGCAATCGATTCATCGGAGGGATTTACATGGCTATCACAGCAATTCTCGATTCTAAACTCGACAGCCGCCACAGCGGAGATGACTGCTCATTCAACGGTTATCTCGAAGACTACCTCAGCATGGAAGAAACAGGACTGGATCCTGTTCTCAGAGATGCATTTGCTGAAATTCAGGAAGCAGAACCTGAAACAAGAATCTGTGTCGGTCTTAGAAGTGAGATCAACAACGATGCCATCAGCAATCAGATTATCCGTTACAAGGACGTTTTCAAGCTCAGCGGAAAACCGCTGATCTATCCTTATATTCTCTATCTCAAGAAGGACGAACAGGAAAGAGCTCTGCTTGTTGTTCCGTTTACAAAGTACGGCTTCATCAAGGCAAAGGGTCTTTACTACTGCATGACTGAACCGGGCAGTGAATTCATTGACTGCAAGAACGAAATCGTGGCTGTATGCTCCGATCAGGCTTCCGTCATTTCCAAGACTTTCGGTTCCCTGTTCACACAGCGTGCAGGCGCTCTGCAGAGAAATCTCGACGGACGCTTCTTCCGCAACTATGACGAGCTCAAGGCTGCGGCAGTTGATGCGGCTGCGGAACTCAAGAAGAACGCACCTTCAGTTCTTGCAGGACTCGAAGACAGAGCTGAACAGATCTATGAATATGTCACAGACTGGTTCCTCATGAAGAAAGTTCTCTATGTTCAGTACATGGTTAACAAGAACATCCTGAACACTGTCCATGAAGGCAATGTCAAGAGACAGAGAAATCAGGCAAAACTCAACGCTGATGAAATCACATTCATGAGCTATTCCGAAATGTGGAGAACAAACGGCGAAACCGAAGAGGAAGCCGCTCCTGAAGAATCACCTGCTGAAGCTCCGGCAGAAGCAGCTGCAGAAGAATAACCCAATGAAACCAGAAGCTGGCCGGAAGGCCGGCTTTTTTGATGCCTGCAGAGAGTCTGAAGAACTCTGATTCAATACATGTATAAGCCTGATCATACGTGATCAGAAGCCTTTATGCCCGAATCTGTGCTGAGGAACGGATCATACCGCTCAGTAAAAGCCTTTCTTTAACAGAACATTAAATGACTCGGGACTCTTTTTCTGCATGGCCCATCCATAAAAGATCGAATAATGATATAATTCTATGGAATTACATGTGAGGAACTACAATGAGAAATCGAGGGAATGGAAATTTCATCTGGTTCATATTTCTGTTTTTGATCTTTACCGGCGGAATCGGCGGTCTTTTCCCGCTGATGTTAATTGTGGGTGTTGTTGCGGCGATCACACTCGGTGCAGTCAACTCTTCCAACCGCAGAGATCAGCTGCGGCAGGAATCCTACCGCAGAACGGATAACTATTACCGTGCAGGAAGCACAAAGAAATATTCCGCTGCGGAAATGGCAAAGATCAATGTATATCTGCGCAGCTGGTTCAGGACAAGAAGATCGCTTCCGATCGGATCCAATATCGATCTGAGAATCCATGGCGAAAGATATGCGTCTCTGGCAAGTCTGGATGTCTACCGCTCCAATGTCTATGTATGCTCACTGAGCGATTTCGGAAGAAGATATCCGGATTCCTACAATGAGATTCTCAAGGAACTGCTTTCCCTTGCGGAACAGGGCTCCGGTACACAGGAAACTGTTATCGATGTCGAAGCTACTGACACACAGAAGCCCAGACAGGAAGCTCCCAAGCAGGAAGCGCCGAAGAAGGAAGAAAAGAAGCCCATGGGCTCTCAGGCATTCATCGATGAAATCAATCAGCTCAATGATGATATTCCGGATGAGAATATCTCCAACGGTCTGTATGAAACATGCGCACTGCTGAAACAGATCCAGACACTGGAAGAACGCTTCCCGGCATCCAAGGACAAGCTCAAGAAACTCTATGAATACTATCTGCCGATTCTGGTCAGAATCCTGAAGCAGTATGACAATCTGCAGGCAGCTCAGACCGATCCTTCCTATGAAGCGACCAAGGAAAAGCTGACCCGCACAATCACCCTGATCAATGACGCGATGAAGACAATCATCTCCAGTCTGACCGATCAGGACTTCATCAACCTTTCAGCTGATATTTCCACACTGGAGGCAGTTCTGCAGAAGGACGGCCTGACCAGTGACGGACAGATGCCGCGCCGCGGCGGAGGATATTGATCATGTCTGACAACGACCGCAGAAGAGAAGAAAAAGAGCGCCTCTGGAACGAAGTACTCGGCCGCAAACGCGCTTATGAAAATGAAGACAGCACAGAAGATATCGTTCTGAGCGTCGATGAACATGCAAAAAAATCCAGCGAAACAATCAAATCTGCTTCTGACGCAATGGATGAACTGAACCGGATTCTGAAGAAGCAGCAGAAGGATCTCGAAGCTCTTTCCAAGGAAATGAATAAGGAAAGCCGGATTGATCCGACACTGATGGATGTCGATCAGCTGGAAAAGGATCTGCAGAATGATTTCGGAATGCAGAAAGTTGCTGCTGAAACAAAGCAGGAAGAAAAGCCGGTGCAGGCAAAAGCCGCCGACGCATCGGATTTTGAATATGCGGAAAACGCGGTGAACCAGGCAGTTGCCGGACAGAGCGAAGCAGTCAGACAGCTGATCACAGCCCTCAGACGTCCGTATGTCATGGGCGAGCAGGCAGGAAAGCCGAAGAATGTGATTATTGTCACCGGACCGCAGGGTTCCGGCAGACATGAAGCGATTGCCAAAGCCGCAAGAGCGCTTTATGAAAAGCAGGTTCTGTTCTCCGATGTCGTCTATACCATCGACATGAGCAGATACACCAGCGGTTCCCAGGAGCAGATTTTCCTGCAGGACCTCTATGAAGCGATTTCCGGAAAAGGATCCGTCATCTGCTTCGAACATTTCGAAAACGGATTCCCGGCATTCCTGCGCATGGTCAACTCCCTGGCAGTGGATGGCAAAACCGTTCTCAACAAGAGATATGTTCTGACCAAGGGCGTCATGGTGGAAAACCAGACAGGACTGGTCAAGGAAAGTGTGGACTCACTGAGCAGCGAAGGCAAATACCTTGTCTTTGTGACAACACAGAAACCGTCCAAGGTTCAGGACGCCTTCGGCGCATCCTTCATGTATCATGTGCTGGATACCGTCACATTTGAAAAGCTGGATGACGCCAGCATCCGCATGATCATCGACAGACAGTCAAAGGCACTGGAAGAAAAAGCACTGAACAATCTGAAGAGAAAGATTGAAGTGCCTCAGGAAGTCAAAGACTGGGTTGCCGTGCATTATGACAAGACACAGGGAAGCGACGCGATCAATTCCATTTTCTATGATTTCTATGTTTCCTTAAGCGAAATGGCACTGAAGGAAAAGAATACGGATAACGACCCGCTGACACTTTATGTAAGCGAAGATGTTCCTTATGCAAAATGCGAACATATGGAAGTCCGTCTTTCCCGTTCAAAGAACAGTGAGGAAGAAATTGCGGCAGTCAATGCGGAACTCGATCAGATCGTCGGTCTCGACATGGTCAAGAACTACATCCGCTCCCTGCAGTCGCATATCGCTGTTCAGGAAAAGAGACGCGAACAGGGCATGAAGACAGCTGAAGTCTCCAAGCATATGATTTTCACCGGCAATCCCGGTACCGGCAAAACAACAATTGCCCGTCTGATTTCCCGCTACATGAAAGCGATCGGCGCACTCTCACAGGGTCAGCTTGTGGAAGTGACAAGAGCAGACCTGGTTGCCCAGTATGTCGGTCAGACCGCCCCTCTGACAATGTCGGTCATCAAATCCGCAATCGGCGGCGTCCTCTTTATCGATGAAGCATATTCGCTTTACCGCGGCAAAGATGACTCGTTCGGGCTGGAAGCGATTGATACACTGGTCAAGGCAATGGAAGACAACCGTGAAGACCTGATTGTGATCCTCGCCGGATATAAAAAGGAAATGGCAGGATTCCTGGAAGCCAACTCCGGTCTGAAATCCCGTTTCCCGAATCTCATCAACTTCCCGGATTACACCGGCAATGAACTGATGAAGATTGCATGCATTCAGGCAAAGTCCAAAGGCTATGCAATTGATGAAGATGTTCTCGGCGATCTGGAAAAGTATTTCGACGAAGTCCAGTCCATCAACGCCGCTGAAGCCGGCAACGGACGTCTGGCAAGAAATGTTGTCGAAGATGCGATTCTCAGACAGTCCGAACGTCTGGTCAAAGATCCGTCCGCGGATATGAGCAGACTGATGAAAGAAGATTTCGATTTCACTGTCAAGGTGAAAGCACCGGAAAAGAATGAATCCCCGACACTGGAAGACATGCTGAAGAGTCTTCAGAACGGCTGACTCAAAACAGATTGAACGTATATGACTGCAGCTTGAAAATAGCTGCAGCTTTTTTTGCAATAAAAACCCTTTCTTCCGCATTAACAAGGCAGGAGGGAAAGATGATGAAGGATGTGATCCGCAGCCGGAACGGGAATCTGAACATCATATACGGACCGGTTCACTGGTTCGCTGTTGTGTTTGGATGTTAGACTTGAATTGGAAAGAAGGCCCCATGTCATTCAGAGATACAGCTTTCGGTACGAAAAGACTGGAAGTGGACGGAAAACTGATTCAGAGAATTGCGCAGGAGGATGCAGAAGCTTTCAGACTGCTGTATGAGCAGGCTGCAGGCAGTGTGTTCGCCTATGCTTTTTCCCTGCTCAGAAACCGCGAGGACGCGAAGGATGCCATGCAGGATACCTTCCTGAAAATACGTTCCGCCGCTCATTTATATCAGGATCAGGGCAAACCGGAAGCCTGGATTCTGACTATCACCCGCAACATCTGCAATATGCATTTCCGTACGCAGAACCGGTTCGCCGATGTGACTGTGGATGAATTGCGGTCGGTACAGGATCTTTCGCAGATCCGCGATCATGAACTGCGCATCACATTGCAGAAGTGTTTTGAGTTTCTGGATGAAAGCGAAAGGGAAGTGATTATCCTGCATGCGCTGACCGGGCTCAAACACCGGGAAATCGCGTCAATGATGAAAATGCCGTTAGCGACAGTGCTGTCCAAATATGCAAGAGGAATGAAGAAGCTCAGACAGCAGCTGGAGGGAATCTGATATGAACAGACAGAATGAACGGATTGAAGAAAATATCCGAAGATCAGCGGCAGAAATGAAGCCGCCGTATACAGAATCACTGTGGGAAACAAGGATTGAAAAAGCAGAAGGCGATGAATGGTATCTGGACAATACCGTTTCAAAAAAGAAAAACTACCGCTTTCCGCTCATGACACTTGCGGCAGCGGCAGCTGTCCTGTTACTGTGTGCGATTCCGTATTACAGCCTGTTTCTGAGAACATACGCGACTGTCTATGTCGATCTGAATCCATCCATCTCCTTAAGCATCAACAGCAGGGAGCGGGTGACTTCCGTAAAGGCAAACAATAAAGACGGTGAAACTGTGATTCAGGATCTTGATCTGAAAAACACAGACATCAATACCGCAGTCAATGCGCTGCTTGGATCTCTGATCCGCCATGGCTATATCGATGAAGCGCATAATATGCTGCTGCTTTCACTGGAGTGCGAAAACAGAGAATACGGAAATATCCTCAAAGAACGTCTTTCCAAAGATATGAACGCATATCTGGATACTTATGTCGGAAAAGGAATTGTTTTAAAACAGGAAGTTGACAGCGATGATGATCTGGAAGATTTTGCGGAAGATTACGGCATCACGATCGGGAAAGCAAAGCTTGTTCTGAGTGCCCTTCTGGATCATCCGGAATGGAATGCACAGGAACTGGCAGGTATGCCGATTTCAGACCTTGCCCGACTCCTTCATGATAACGGAATTGATTTAAAGCCTTATTCAGAAGAAGCAGAAGAATATCTCGATTCTCTGGATGATCATGATGACGATCCGGATGACAATGATGATCACTATGATAAAGATGATAAAGACGATGATGACATACCATTCGAAGCAGACAGTCCCGATGACAGAGATGATGATTCCGATGATGATGGCCGGTATGACATCGATGACGATGATTACGATGATGATAACGATTGAAGCGCTGTAAAAATTCATAAATACATGACCGCAGCTGACTCTCAATACAGAGCAGCTGCTTTTTCAGTTGGAAAGAAAGACAGTTTTTTAAGATTCTTATAGGATTGGATGGAAGGCTAAGCGAATGCCGGCAACAATCCCGTGATACTTTGATATAATCAACTGGAGGTATCCGAAATGAAGAAATCAATGTCATTGTTCCTGGCGGCATTGCTTGCATGCGCAGGAATCAGCAATGTGAATATAAAAACGGAAGCAGCCGGCGATCCGGTAAGAATTCTGTTCACCGGAAATCTGAATGATCATCTCGAGCTGTTCAAGTCTCTCAATGAAGAAAACAAGACCGTACAGGTCGGCGGATATACGTTCCTCTCCAGCGCGATTGAAGAAAACTCCAATGAGAATACAGTTGTTCTGGATGCCGGAAACTTCTCGGCAGGAACGATGTACGGTTCGCTGAATACTTCCGATGCGCCGGATCTTACCCTCATGAGTCAGATGGGTTATGACGCCGTCACATTCGGAGAAACCGATCTTGTCTACGGCATCTCCAATTTCGGTGAGATGCTGAGTGCAGTAGAAGAAGCGCCGGCAATGGTCAGCGCGAATATCTCCTTCGGCAGCGGAAGCGCTGCGGATGCTTTAAAAGCCGGATGGCAGAATGTTGAAGGCAGTTCCTATACCATTCTGGATGCCGGATCATACAAAGTCGGCGTATTCGGACTGATGCCGCTCAATGAAGCTTATGCCAACGGTGCCGCATTGCAGATTGCGGATCCGGTACAGGCTGCAGTGAATGCGTCCGAATCATTGAAGAAGGAAGGCGCAGACCTGGTTATCTGCCTTTACAGCGGAAAAGACAATTATGAGGAAATCTGTGCGCAGGCAGAGATTGATGTATTGATCAAAGCAGACAGTGCCATTGCGCCGGATCAGTATGAAAAGTCAGGCAATACGATCATTGCCCAGGCGGATCAATACGGAAAAACACTCGGACTGCTGGACATTGATCCTCAGTCCGGATCGGTAAAATCCTATGATCACCTGGCAGTGAATGCGGATGCCTATCCGCCCAATGATGATATCCGTACGGCAGTTGCGGATTACCGTGCAAAAGTGCAGGATCAGCTGCTGAAGCGATTCGGCCTTACAGCTTCCACACCTGCCTTCAAAACAACCTATTCCCTGACAACCTATGACCGTTTCGGCACAGCAAAACGCTATGCGGAAGCGGCAGACCTTGTGACGGACGCAATGATTGAAGCATATGTTCCTTCCGGATCCGATGAAGCCAAGCCGGTTTCCATCATCATGGAAAACATGGTCACAGGAACACTGGTTGCCGGAAATGTATATGCGAACGATCTGTTCGCCCTTGCCTACAAAGGCATGGGTTCCGACGGCATCCCGGGATACAATCTTGTTCATGTTTACATGAGCGGGGAAGATCTGAGAAACCTCTGCGAACTGGATCTGCTTCTGAATGCGGACAACCCGGGACAGTTATTGCATTTCGGAAGAATGCGCTATGAATATTCGACGAACCGTCCGGAAGGAAACAGGGTTGTCGATGTGTATACAGAAGAAGCGGACGGCTATTACATCGCCGCTACCGATGACCGGATGTATCCGGTGATCACAACTGCCGAAGTTCTGCAGGCCATTGAAACCATGCAGGGAAAAACAGAATATGACCTGCCGGTAGGCGTCTATGATGAAAGCGGAAAAAAGGCTGCGGATTATGATGTCATGACAATGCGCACCGACGGCGGAGCGGCAGTCAAGCTGTGGTCGGCAATCACTTCCTATATGGCACATTTTGACAGAGGAAGCGATGGCGTCGATGTCCTGCCTTCCAATTACAAGTCCGCCCGCATGCAGAGAACGAAAGTATCTGCCCAGTCGATCATCAAACTGTTCAAGCATGCAGGAAAGCCCACAGTTGATTTCTATCTCAAAGTCATCGCCATTCCGGTCGCTGTACTGATCGGTCTGAACATTCTGGTTTGGCTTTTGAATCTCAAAAAACGTAAAGAAACGGACGCTTGACGCATCCGTCATGCTATACTGATTTCGAAGTAAAAACGAAGGAGTCTATCATGAGTGAAATGAATAACAATCAGGAAACCCAGGCACAGGTTCAGGAAGAACCCACAATTACGCTGACACTGACCCCCGATGAAGTCTCGGCGGAAAATGAAAAGAAGCTGGAAGAACTGGAAGGAAAGAAAGAAGAAGTTGTTGAAAAGGATCCTCTTGAAGAAATGAAGCTTTCTCCGGCAGAACGCAAGACGGTTGAAGATTTCTCCAAGAAGATTGACATCACTGAATCCAATACAATCCTTCAGTACGGTTCCTCCGCACAGAAGAAAGTTACGGATTTCTCCAATACCGCGCTGCAGAATGTCCGTACAAAGGACCTCGGCGAAATCGGTACCCTGCTGAGCAGCCTGGTTGTTGAACTGAAGACAACAGAAGATCCCAAGGAAAACAAAGGTTTCTTTGACAGCCTCTTCGGCAAAGGAAAAGACAAGGTAACAGAATACAAGGCAAAGTATGACAAGGCAGAAGTCAATGTCGAAAAGATTGCCGGCATTCTCGAAGATCATCAGATCACACTGTTAAAGGATATCGCACTGCTCGATGAACTCTATGCACGCAATGCACAGAATACAAAAGAGCTGTCCATGTACATCCTTGCCGGTAAGAAGAAGCTGAAGGAAGTACGTGAAACAGAACTTCCCGCACTGATTCAGAAGGCAAAGGAATCCAACCTTCCTGAAGATGCGCAGGCAGCCAATGACCTGGAACAGGCATGTGTCAGATTCGAAAAGAAACTCTATGACCTTGAACTGACAAGACAGGTTTCCATTCAGATGGGACCGCAGATCCGTCTGGTTCAGAACAATGACACACTGATGACAGAGAAGATCCAGAGCACACTGGTCAACACCATCCCGCTCTGGAAGAACCAGATTGTTCTCTCACTTGGCATTGAACATTCCAAGCAGGCGATGGAAGCAGAACGTGAAGTCACCAACATGACAAACGACCTGCTCAAGAAGAATGCGGAAACTCTGCATCAGGCAACCATCGATGTGGCAAAGGAAAGCGAAAGAGGCATCGTCGATATCGAAACTCTCCAGCATACCAACGAACAGCTCATTGCTACTCTTGATGAAGTTCTTCAGATTCAGAGAGACGGCCATGAAAAGCGTGAAGCTGCCGAACTCGAACTCAGAAGAATCGAGAACCAGCTCACAAACAAGCTGCTTGAAATCAACAACGAAAGAGACGTTACAAAGAGATAAACCTGTAAACAGCGGTGATCTGATCATGCGGTCAGATGCCGCTGTTTTTGATTTTCCGCACAAAAAAAGAACGGAATTTCCGTTCTCATTTGTCACATGATCTGTATGATCAGAGCTTAACTACATTACCAGCCTGAGGACCGCGGTCGCTCTCGGTAATGTCAAATGTGACGGCCTGGCCTTCGTCGAGGGTCTTGAAGCCTTCACCCTGAATTGCGGAATAATGTACGAATACATCTTTTCCTTCGTCAGTTGTGATGAAACCATAACCCTTTTCAGCGTTGAACCACTTAACCTTTCCTGTTGCCATTGCTAGTTTGGTACTCCTTTTCTATGTATCTGCGAGTAAAAGACTTGCTCGTATACATATCTATAATATCCTTCACATGCGTGAAATACAAGAAAAAATAGGGACGCTGAAATGTAGTATTTGCGCAGAAAATGTGCAAAAAATGAATCGTTTCAGCCATATATGGCTTTTGAGAAAAGCGGTATTTTGATTATGTCTTTGCAAAAGGAACGCTCTGAAATATAATAGATGCGTCGAAAGGCATTGATGGGAAGAGTAGACTGAACAGCATTTTCAGAAAGCCGGCGGATGATGCGAGCCGGCAGTGCGAAGCAGCTGAACATGGCCCCGGAGCCGGCTGTCTGAACAAAGTAGGACGGCACGGAGACGTCCGTTATAACGTATGAGAGGTTTTCCGTTTCATCCGGAAAACAAGACAAAGGTGGTAACGCGTGCAAGACGTCCTTTCATTCGGGATGTCTTTTTAATTCAAGGAGGTGCACACGATGGAAAATAAAGGACCCTATTACATTACGACTGCGATTGCCTACGCAGCCGGCAAGCCTCATATCGGAAACGTATATGAGATTGTTCTCGCGGATGCGATCGCCCGCTATAAGAGACTGGACGGCTATGATGTCCGTTTCCAGACCGGAACCGATGAACATGGCCAGAAGGTAGAGGAAAGAGCGAACAAAGCCGGCAAGACACCGAAGCAGTTTGTCGATGAAATCTCCGGTGTCATCAAGGAACAGTTCGACTGCATGAACATTTCCTATGACAAATTCATCCGTACAACCGATGACTATCATGAAAAGCAGGTTCAGAAGATCTTCAAGAAGCTCTATGACAAGGGAGACATCTACAAAGGAAAATATGAAGGTCTCTATTGCCATGAATGTGAAGCCTTCTATACAAAGAGCCAGCTGACAGAAGACGGCAAATGCCCGGTATGCGGCGGCGACGTTGTTCCGATGGATGAGGAAGCTTACTTCTTCAAGATGTCCAAATATGCGGACAGACTGATTCAGTATATTGAAGATCATCCTCATTTCATTCAGCCGGAAAGCAGAAAGAACGAAATGCTCAACAACTTCCTGAGACCCGGTCTGCAGGATCTGTGCGTTTCCCGTACATCCTTCAAATGGGGTATCCCGGTTGACTTCGATCCGGATCATGTTGTCTATGTCTGGATTGACGCATTAAGCAATTATATTACCGGTCTCGGATATGACTGCGACGGCAATCATGATGAACTGTATAAGAAGTACTGGCCTGCTGATCTGCATCTGATCGGCAAGGATATTGTCCGCTTCCATACAATCTACTGGCCGATTATGTTAATGGCACTTGAAGAACCGCTTCCCAAGCAGGTCTTCGGTCACCCGTGGCTGTTAACAGGCGATTCCAAGATGTCCAAGTCCAAGGGCAATGTCATCTATGCGGATGATCTTGTCAGCCTGTTCGGCATTGACGCAGTCAGATTCATCATGCTGCATGAAATGCCGTTTGCACAGGACGGACATGTCACATATGACCTGATGATCGAAAGAATCAACAGCGATCTTGCCAACAACCTTGGCAACCTGGTCAACCGTACACTGTCCATGCAGAACAAATACTTCAACGGCATCGTTGTCAACCCGGATGTTGAAGCACCGGTCGATGATGAACTGAAGGCGGAAGCACTGAACACAGTGAAGAAGGTATCCGAACATATGAATGAACTCAGAGTCGCTGATGCGATTCAGGACATTCTGGATCTCTTCTCCCGCTGCAACAAATACATCGATGAAACAATGCCGTGGGCACTTGCCAAGGATCCCGAACAGATCGGCAGACTGGCAACAGTTCTTTACAATCTGCTCGAATGCGTCCGTTTCGCAGGTGTTCTGTTAAAGGCATATCTGCCGGATACAGCAGACAAGATCCTCGCTTCCCTGAACACCATGGAAAAGGACTTCGATTCTCTGAATGAATTCGGCAGACTCGAAACAGATATCCGCATTACCGAAAAGCCGGAAATCCTCTTTGCAAGACTGAATGAAAAGGAAGTCATGGCAAAGGTTGAAGAAATCCAGAAGGCTTATGCGGCAGTCAAGAAAAAGGCTGCTGAAAAGAAGCCTGAGATCGAACCGGCTGATTTCGAAAAGATCGAACTGCGTGTCGGCAAGGTTCTTTCCTGCGAAAGACATCCGGCAGCGGACAAGCTGTTTGTCCTCAAGGTTGATCTTGGACAGGGAGATGTCAGACAGATCGTCTCCGGACTGGCACAGAGCTACACACCGGGACAGGTCATGGGCAAGAATATTGTTGTCATCACAAACCTGAAACCTGCAGTGATCCGCGGTGTTGAGTCGAGAGGCATGCTGCTGGCAGGAAAGGACGACAGACAGATCGCTGTCGTTGAAGTCAACGGACTCGAACCCGGCACAAAGATTTCCTGATTGAGAAAAGCCGCACCGCGGCTTTTTCATTCTGCGGCGGATTGTGTATACTTATAGCTGAGGTGAACGGATGAATAAATTTACGGTAATCGCTAGACCCGATGATATTTCGGAACAGCTGAAACAGAGAACCATTTCAGATCTGAAAAGCAATGGATATGAATATGATCCGGACCACCCTGACTACTGCTTTGTAATCGGCGGGGACGGAACCTTTATCTATGCGGTTCATGATATTCTGCGCAAGCATAAGATACATCTGGACAAAGTCCTGTTTTACGGCATTCATACCGGGACCCTCGGTTTCTATACGGACTATCTTGACAGTGAGTATGATGAATTCATGGAAACCTTCCTGAGCGGCAGATACAAAATCACATCCTATCCGCTCCTGCAGGTGGAATATGACGGCCACAAGCATAACGCGATCAATGAAATCCGTGTGGAAAACTCAGCCCGCACACAGACGATTGATGTTTATGTCAACGGCGAAAAGTTTGAAACCTTCCGCGGAACCGGTTTATGTGTCTGCACACAGCTCGGCTCCACGGCTTATAACCGCTCGCTTGGCGGAGCGGTCATCCAGGAGGGACTGGATTTCATAGAAATGACGGAAATGGCTGGAATCCACCATTCCAAGTACCGCTCTCTGGAAGCACCGATTATTCTGAAAGGAGATACGGTACTTGAATTCCGTTCCCCGACATTCAAAGACGCAATCATCGGCTGCGACGCCGATGTCTACCGGATCGATGAAACGACTTCCATCGTCATCCATATCTGCAAAACCGCTTCTGTCCATATGATCAGAGGCAGGGAAGTCTCCTATTTTGACAGACTCAAGAGTCTGTTCTGATACCTGAGGTGATACAATGCGAAACTGGCGTTCCTTTTATGAAATATTGAGATTTCCGCTGGAGATCGTTTTCTTCGCGGTTTTTCTGTGCGGAATCGCCAATATCATAACCAATCCGGCACTCGGGGCCGCCGGCTATATTACAAATGAGACAGTGAAAGCAGTTGCTGAAATCTTCATGGCATCCGGACGGTTTCTGATCGTCTGTTTCCCGTTTATTTTCCTGCTGCGTCTTGTGACAAGAAAATCCGGAAGCGGCACCACGATTATTTCCGCGCTTGCCGGATATGCCGCATTCCTGTGCGCAACGATCTATTTCACAAAATCCGAAATGCCGGTCACGGCTTTTTCCGGAATTCTGGGACTGAGTGTTTCCCACTCATCCATCGCCGCCTTCAACCGGACCGTGCATTATCCGCTGCAGACCGGCATCATCGGAATTGCTGCTGTGGCAATCATCACCAACTGGTCCTATGAGCGGGGAAGAAAGCGGAATGAAGACGGCCTGTTCTCCTTTATTTCCAAAGAAATTTCCGTCGCAATCCGGACCGTGTTCTTCTGTGTTCTGGCCGGAATCGGAATCAGCTTCATCTGGCCTTATTTCATTACTTTTATTCAGAAAGTGATTCACTTCATCTCTGTTGACACATCCAACCCGGTCAACCTCGGCCTGTTCGGCATCATGAACCGTCTGCTCGGCGTTATGAATCTCGGCACTTTGATCCGTGCACCGTTCTGGTATTCCAATGCCGGCGGCTCCTGGGTGAATCTGGCAGGTGTTTCGATTGCCGGCGATGTGAATATCTGGACTGCCCAGCTGCAGGCAAACGCGCTTGTGGGAATGGCCGGAAGATTCTTCACGCCGTATTATGTACTGAATCTGTTTGCGGTACCCGGTATGATCTGGGGCATGTATTCACTGCATACCGATAAGATGGAAAAGCGGAAGCTGAGAATCTTCTGCATCATCGCAACTGTATGCAGTCTGCTCTGCGGAACGCTTCTTCCGCTGGAACTGATGATCGCACTGCTGTGTCCGCTGCTGTTTGTGTTCCATCTCGGATACACAGGTCTGCTGTATGCAGTCTGTCAGAGCCTGCATGTCTATCTTGGCTACAGCAGTACCGAGACCTCAACAATAGTCGCAATTCCGGGAACACTCATGGAATTCCTGAATTATGTGCAGTATCCATCCTTAAGCCGGACATTGATGTATGTCGCAGGAATCGGAGTGATTTCCATGATCATCTACTTCCTTGTGACAAGACTCTATTTCAAATATCTGGCAATTGATCTGTTTGACAGCGGCAATAAGGAACGTCTGATCAAGGCACTGATCAAAGCGGTCGGCGGAATTGAAAACATCCGCATGACACAGTCCGGAATTTCTTCCATGACAATCAGTGTCTACGATCCCAACAAAGCGGATATCGGCAGACTCAGGAAGATGGGGGCGTACAGAATCTATGAATCCAGAGCCGGCTATGTGATCTGCTTCGGCGCTGCGAGCACAATGATCCGCCGCGGCATCAATGACGCGATGCGCGATGCGATCCGTCCGGTCAATACCAACTGATATGAAACGGCTTCTGAAAAAAGGAAGCCGTTTTTGTGTGCTATAATGAACAGGCTTTTGTGAGGCAGACTATGGCAGAAAAATATTCACCGATGATCGAACATTATCTGAAAGTACATGAGCAGTATCCCGATGCTCTGCTTTTTTACCGTGTCGGAGACTTCTATGAAATGTTCTTCGAAGACGCAAAGACAGCGAGCAGGGAGCTGGATCTGATTCTGACCGGCAAAGCCGGCGGTGTTGCGGAAAGAATACCGATGGCAGGTGTTCCTCATCACGCGGTTTCTTCCTATGTGCAGAGACTTGTCGCAAGAGGCTATAAGATCGCGATCTGCGAACAGCTTTCCGATCCGAAGGAATCGCAGGGACTGGTTGACAGGGATGTTATCCGTGTCATTACGCCGGGAACCGTCATGGAAGAAATCACCGATGAAAAGAGTTCTGTTTATCTGGCTGCTGTCACCGATTACGGCTACGGCTATTCGCTTGCGATCACGGAAATGAGCACCGGTGAAAACTATATTGAAGATGTTGCCCACAAGGACAGCACATTAATCCAGACGATTCTGCGCTCAAATGTAAAAGAAGCAGTTCTGCCGAGAGACTTCCGCGAAAAGATTGTCAAAACGCTGCGGGAGTATCAGGTTGTGATTTCTTATTGCGATGAAACAAACATCCGCAATGAATATCTGCCTCTGACAGACGGCATCACAAGAGAATATGATCTGATGTCCTACGGCAGAATGCTCAATTATCTGGAAGTGACCCAGAAGCATATGCTGTCGCATCTGCAGCCGGCACGGATTGAAAAGGAAGAAGAGATTCTGTATATGGATTATTCCACCAGAATCAATCTGGAACTGATCACGCCTCTTCATGACAACGGCAAGGCAGTGACACTCTGGACATTCCTTGACCGCTGCAAGAGCGCAATGGGATCCCGTGAATTAAGAAGATGGATTGAAAAACCGCTCGTTTCCCGGGAAATGATTGAAAAGAGATTTGACCGCACCGAATGGCTGATGAAGCATTTCATGCAGAGACAGCAGATGCGGGATGCGCTTGCGGAAATCTATGACCTGCAGAGACTGATCGCAAGATGCGCGATGAATACCGCCAACGCGGTGGACTGTCAGAGACTGACAAAAACACTTGCCCAGGTACCGGTGATTCTCGGTGCCGCGGACAGTGAGGAATTCAAAGAATTCACATCCGCGGATCCTCTGACACCGTTATATGAAAGACTGAAAGACGCATTTGTGGAAAATCCTCCGGTTCAGACATCGGACGGCGGTTTATTCCGCGATGGCTATAACAAAGAACTGGATGAAGCCAGGGAAATCCAGAGAAACGGGAGAGCCTTTATCGCTTCCCTGGAAGCCAAGGAAAGGGAACGGACCGGAATCCGCACCCTGAAGATCGGATACAACAAAGTATTCGGCTATTATATTGAAATCTCCAAAGTAGCTGCCCAGCAGGTCAAGGAAGAATGGGGCTATGTGCGCAAGCAGACACTGACCAACAATGAACGCTTTATTTCTTCCGAACTGAAAGAAAAGGAAGATGCGATCCTGCATGCGCAGGAAAATGCGGTCCGCATTGAAAAGCAGCTCTTCCAGGAAGTGCTCGATGAAATCCGGACCTATCTTCCCAAACTGCAGAGACTTTCCAGAATCCTTGCCCAGCTTGACTGCTATTGCGCGCTTGCGGAAGTTTCATCCGCAAACCGCTATGTCCGTCCTGTCTTTGACGAGGATGAACTGGATATTGTAAACGGCAGACATCCGATTCTTGATGAAATGATGAAGGATCCCCGCTATGTTGCAAATAACGTGCATATGGACAAAGACCGTGATATCTTACTGATCACCGGTCCGAACATGGGCGGTAAATCCACTTATATGCGTCAGACCGCACTGATTGTGATCATGGCGCAGATCGGCTGCTTCGTTCCGGCAAAATCCTGTAAGATGCCGGTGTTTGATAAGATCTTCACCCGCATCGGCGCAAGCGATGATATCCTCTCCGGCCAGTCCACCTTCATGGTTGAAATGACCGAGGCAAACCGCGCGCTTCAGGAAGCGACGGAACATTCACTGATCCTCTTCGATGAAATCGGCAGAGGTACCAGTACCTATGACGGCATGGCGCTTGCCCAGGCAATGATTGAATACATCGCCGCATGCCTCCATGCCAAGACAATGTTCTCCACTCACTATCACGAACTGACAACGCTTGCCGATTCCATCGGAACCGTCCGCAATGTGCATGTGGTTGTGAAAGAGGACAATGACACGGTTACTTTCCTTTATAAGATAAAGGATGGACCTGCCGGCCATTCCTACGGTATCAATGTCGCAAGACTTGCCGGACTTCCTGAATCTGTCATCGACAGAGCGAAAGGACTGCAGAAGGAACTGGAGTCCAAGAAGCGTGTTGTTCAGCAGAGCTATCAGCTGATCGAAATGAAAAAAGAAGACAAAACAGCCGAACAGCTTAAAGAAAAGCTGCTTTCCGTCAATCCGGATGACATGTCACCCCGTGAAGCATGGGTCATGTTAAGCGATCTGGCGGAACTGGCTTCGAAAAAAGATTGAAATAGTTGCATATAATTGCAAAATATGCAACTATATAGGCGCAATACAGATGAAACAAATGCGGGGAATATCGTCTTGTGAAAAGCAGAGGTATTCCCTTCATAATCCTTAAGGAGGATCCAATGGAAAATGATAAGCTGATCATCCGGGGTGCGAAGGAAAACAACCTGAAAAATATCTCCCTTGATATCCCGAAGAATAAACTGGTTGTCATGACCGGCCTTTCCGGAAGCGGAAAGACATCGCTTGCCTTCGATACGATCTATGCCGAAGGTCAAAGACGCTATGTTGAATCGCTGTCTGCCTATGCAAGACAGTTTTTAGGCGGTGTGGAAAAACCGGATGTTGAACTGATTGAGGGACTCTCCCCGGCAATTTCCATCGACCAGAAAACCACTTCCAACAATCCCCGTTCCACAGTCGGAACCGTTACGGAAATCTATGACTATCTGCGTCTGCTTTATGCAAGAACCGGAACGCCTTACTGCCCCAATCACAACATTCCGATCACCGGGCAGACAATCAAGGAAATGACGGACACGATCATGGATCTGCCGGACAGAACAAGACTGACCATCATGGCACCGATCGTCTCCAACCGCAAAGGCACATTTAAAGATGTTTTTGCCAAACTGCTCAAGGACGGCTATATCCGCGTTCGGGTGGATGGCGAAGTCAGAATGCTGGAAGATGAGATCGATCTGGATAAAAACAAGCGCCATGACATCGATGTCATCGTTGACCGCATTGTGAAGACCGATGACAGCCGCTCCCGTGTGAATGATTCAATTGAAACTGCACTGAATCTTGCGGATGGCAAGGTATCGGTTCTTGCCGGAGATGAAGTGCTGACTTTCTCCAGTCATTTTGCCTGCAAGATCTGCGGATTCACGGTTCCTTCCCTGGAACCGAGACTCTTCTCCTTCAACGCTCCGCTCGGCGCGTGCGATATGTGCCATGGACTTGGCATCACGGAAGAAGTCGATGTGGACAACCTGATTCCCGACCGTTCCAAATCCATCCGCGAAGGCGGAATCCGCTATTATAAAAACATTGTCGATACCGACAATATCGAATGGCAGACATTTTCAGTCCTGCTGAAGGAATATAAGATTTCCGAAGACACACCGATTAAGGACTTCACAAAAAAGCAGCTTGACGCAGTTCTTTACGGAAGCGATCATCCGATCAAATATTCCATCACATCCTCCGGCGGCAACAAATATGTCCGCAATGACTACATTGAAGGCATCAAGAACCTGATTGAGCGCCGCTATGTCGAGACGACATCCTCCATGTCCAAAGACTGGTATCATTCCTTCATGATTGAATCGGAATGCCCCAAGTGCAAAGGTATGAGACTGAACGAAAAGGTTCTCTCCGTCCGTGTCGGCGATTCCAATATCCATGAATTCACCGCAAGATCGGTTGTGAAGGCTCTCGACTGGATCAACCATCTGGAACTGGATACGGAAAAAGCAAAGATCGCGGACATGGTTCTCAAGGAAATCAGAAACAGACTGCAGTTCCTCAAGGATGTCGGTCTGGAATATCTGACCCTGGACCGTCTTGCCGGAACGCTCTCCGGCGGCGAAGCGCAGAGAATCCGTCTGGCAACCCAGATCGGCTCCCGTCTGTCCGGTGTCTTATATGTTCTGGATGAACCGAGTATCGGTCTGCATCAGAGAGACAACTCCAAGCTGATCGCGACTCTCAAGAGCATGAGAGATCTCGGCAACTCACTGATTGTAGTTGAACATGATGAGGAAACCATGCTCAGTTCCGACTGGATTGTCGATATCGGTCCCGGCGCGGGTGTCCATGGCGGTGAAGTCATCGCCAACGGAACACCGGAAGAAGTTATGAACACACCGGAATCCATTACCGGCCAGTATCTTTCCGGAAAGAAGATCATTCCGGTTCCGGAAAAGAGAAGAAAAGGAAACGGAACCTATGTTGAAATCCGCGGAGCTGCGGAACACAATCTCAAAAACATCAATGTGAAGTTCCCGCTCGGCAAACTGGTCTGTGTCACCGGTGTTTCAGGTTCAGGAAAGAGTACACTGGTCAATGAAGTGCTCATGAAGGCGGTTCTGCAGAACCTTGGCAGACAGAAAATCCGCCCGGGCAAGTACCGCTCGATCAAGGGACTGGAGAATATCGATAAATGCGTTCAGATCGACCAGGATCCGATCGGCAGAACACCGCGTTCCAACCCGGCAACCTATACCGGCGTATTTGATGAAATCCGCGATGTATTCGCGAAAACACCCGAGGCAAGACTGCGCGGCTATGACAAAGGAAGATTCTCATTCAATGTCAAAGGCGGCAGATGCGAAGCATGCTGGGGCGATGGCGTCAAAGTCATTTCCATGAACTTCCTGCCGGATGTCTATGTGCCCTGTGAAGTGTGCCATGGAAAACGCTATAACGAAGAAACACTGCAGTGCACCTATAAAGGTAAGAACATCTATGATGTTCTGGAGATGCCGGTGGAGGAAGCGCTCGGCTTCTTTGCCAACCATCCGAAGATTAACAAAAAGCTGCAGACACTCTATGATGTGGGTCTTGGCTATATCAAGCTCGGACAGTCTTCCACAACGCTTTCCGGCGGTGAAGCACAGCGTGTCAAACTCGCCAGCGAACTGCAGAAAAAGGCAACCGGAAAAACGCTCTACATCCTTGATGAACCGACAACCGGTCTTCATACCGATGATGTCAGCCGTCTGATCACAGTTCTGCAGAGAATTGTCGATAACGGCGATACTGTCATCGTCATTGAGCACAACCTCGATGTCATCAAAGCCGCAGACTGGATTATTGATCTTGGTCCCGAAGGCGGTGACGGCGGCGGAACAGTCGTTGTGCAGGGAACACCGGAACAGGTCGCAAAGGAAGAAAGCAGCTGGACCGGCCAGTATCTGGTTAAAGCGCTGACCTGGACAAGAGAGCATATGAATGCCGCGAAAGCGGAATAAACAGTCAGTGAACAGGGTATGGATTCATATCCTGTTTTCATTTCGTTAAGATGTAAAACTGCTGGAAGAGATTCCATAGTTGTCATGTTATACTTACTGTGACTCTGCGGAGGTGTTTTCGTTATGTCAGAATACAAATACGATAAGAAAGTTACGATTCGCGAAATCGTTCAGTTCTTTAAATTTGAACAGCTGACCGGTGATGATGCATCACTTGATCGCTGGACAGTTGTTCCGGATATTAACCGCCCCGGTTTTGAACTCTGCGGATTTTTCAGAATGACAGAGCCGAGAAGAATCGTTCTCATCGGCAATAAGGAATCTGAATTCATCCTCACAATGAGTGAAGCAGAACAGAGGGCACGTTTCCCGATGTTAATGGACGGGCTGACCCCGGCCATCATCATCACAAAATCCAATGAGCTGCCGCCGATTCTCGGTGAGCTCGCAAAGGCAAATAATTTCCCGATTCTGCGGACTTCTGTTGAAACATACAGAACCGTCACGGATCTGATTACATTCCTGGATGAACGCCTGGCACCGGAGGACACAATGTCCGGTGTACTGATGAGCGTCTACGGAAAAGGTGTACTGTTAACAGGAGAAAGCGGCATGGGTAAATCCGAAACCGCGCTTGAGCTGATCAAGAACGGATCGGTTCTGATCTCCGATGACCGCGTGGATGTCATGCACATTCACAACTCCATCTACGGCCACTCACCCGAAATCACAAAAGGACTGATGGAAATCAGAGGTATCGGCATCATCGATGTGGAAAAGATGTTCGGTGCTTCAGCCCTGATGGATTCCACCAAAATCGACCTTGTCATCCAGCTTGAACCGTATGAATCCCAGCAGGGATTCAACCGGATCGGCGATGAAGCCGAACGCTTTACCAACATTCTGAATGTGCTGGTTCCGACCGTCACACTTCCGATCAGCGCCGGCCGCAATGTCGCGGTACTTGTTGAATCGGCAGTCACCAATTTCAGATTGCAGGAAGCGGGATACAACAGCGCAGAAGAACTGCGTAAAAGATTCCGTGAAAATGCCGGAAAGGATGGTCAGTGATGAGATTTTTTCCTGACAGCTCAACGCTGTTAACCATAGGCTCCTTTGCCCTGCGCTGGTATGCGGTAACCCTGATTCTCGGAATCATCGCCGCATATCTGCTGATGTCAAAGGGAATGAAGGACCATGGATATGATGTGGACACTGTTGATGAAATGCTGGTTCTCTGCATGATCGGCGGAATTGTCGGCGGACGTCTGTTCTGGGTTCTGGAAAACCTGTCCGAATATATGAAATATATTCCGTATATTTTCGCGGTCAGTGACGGCGGATTTGATGTCCTCGGAGCTGCGATCGGCATCAGCGCAATGATGATGTACTACTGTGTGAGGAGAAAGATGTCCACACTCCGTACAACCGATGTCATCATGCCTGCACTCCTGCTGTTCATGGTGATTGCGAGAATTGGCAGATCTTTCGCAAATGTGACAGTCTGGTTTGCCAACGGACTGGATCTGATCGGATTTATCGTTCTCTACTTCTTCGTCCGTCCGTATCATGAAGGCAGAAGAAGAGGAGATGTCGCAGCGGCAGGATTCATGTGGATCGCGCTTACCCGCCTCATCTGCATGGTTATGAAATGGGATCCGACAGCACGCAATGTTCTTCTGCCTGCGGCAGTAACGGAACTGTTCGGCATCCTGCTGTATGTCATTGTCCACAGAAGAAGACCGACAAAGCCGATCGTTCTGTTTGATCTTGACGGAACCATCATGGACACCCGCTCGATGGTCATCCAGTGCTTCAAATATCTTTATATGAAATATAACGATCCTCTGAACTTCACAAAGGAAAAGAGGAATCTTGTCTTCCGTGTTCCGCTCAAGGAAGCGCTCGAACAGCTTTTCCCGGATCAGGATCCGGATATGCTGGCAGAAGAATACAGGAAATACCAGAGCTCCTTCTCATGGAGCGATTCCGTTTCCCTGTATCCCAATGTCAAAACGACACTGGATGAACTGTGGCAGAACGGCTACCTTCTCGGCATTGTGTCCACACGTCTGACTTCATCCTGTGAATCCTGGCTCAGACAGCTGGATCTTTCCCATTGTTTCGGAACGATTCTCGGCCGCGACCAGTATGAAAATCCCAAACCGGAACCGGGCGGAATTCTCTATGCAGGCAAAAAGCTCAAGCGCGGACATGACTCCTGCGTCTATGTCGGTGACGGTCTGAATGACATCCGCTCCGCAAAAGCAGCCGGGGTTTACTCCGTAGCGTTTATCAGCGATCCTTCCAAGAAGGAAGCACTTGAAGAACTGAAGCCCAACCGTGTCATTACCGACATGAGTGAACTGCTGGAAATCCTGCAGGAAAATCATGAATGGGCAGATGAGAACTGTTAGGAAGAAGTATATGAAAGCAGATTATAAAGAAGCGGTATTTTTCCGCAAAAAAGAATACAACCGGAACGGATGGAATGAACTCAGAATCAAGGCTTCCGAATTCCTTGCCCTGGATGAAGATGCAGAGATCAAAGATATCTGCGAAGGCATGTTAAAGAACATGCTTGAAGGAGACAGGATCATCGCCGGTTCACCGGAAGAGCCTTCCGAAGATCTTGAAATTGCCTATTATTGTGACAATCTGAGCGAAAGCCGCAGAAGGCTGTACTGATTATGGAAAAGAAATATTTCTTCTTCGATATTGACGGAACACTGACCAATATTCATAACGGTCAGCTGGTGGAAAGCGGTCTGGAAACATTGAGACAGCTGGAAGCCAACGGTCATTTCGTGGCAATCGCCACCGGAAGAGCATATTACAAAACCATTAAAGCAGCTGCAGATGCCGGTATTCATAACTTTGTGGCCAACGGCGGAGCGGCTCTGGTCATCAATGACGAACTGATCAAAAACAGTCCGCTTGACCGTGAAAAAGCACTGACAATCATTCATGAAGCCGATGATCTTGGATACGGAATCCTGGTCGCGGTTGATGATTCCATCGATGTGGTCATGCGCGATCACCGTTTCCTTGAGCAGTTCGGGGAAAGAAGAGAACCGACCAATTATATTTATAAACCGGATATCAGCTATGAAGATATCAAGGACTTCTATAAGATCTATATTTCAATCCCTCAGAAGGAAGAATACAGACTGAAGAATCTTGATCTGCTCGGTCATATCCGGATGGGCAGCGACTACTTCTGGTATCAGCATGATTCCAAGGATCAGGGAATCCGTGACATGATGGCATATCTCCATGCGGATGTAAAAGATGTTGTTGTCTTCGGAGACGGTGAAAATGACATCGTCATGTTCAAGGATGAATGGACATCCATTGCCATGGGCAACGGCGATCCGCGCTTAAAAGCAAAGGCGGATTATGTCACAGATGCGGCAGAAGATGACGGTATCCGAAATGCATGTCTGCATTTCGGATGGATCTGATTTTCACAGACTCATTCATTTAAAAACACTGTTAAGCACAGACATGCAATGATCGCGGAATGTCTGTGCTTTTCATTTCGATTGCATTTGAACAGATGAGAAAGCATAAAAAAGCGGTTCGTAACAGAAAAAGGGCCTTTCGTAACAGAAAATTTGATGGGAATTCGGAAACCTGCTGGCTGCAGTATGTCTGCGACAATGAGAACTGCCTTTGTTTCAAAAGCTGAGGAACTCATCGGTCTGCCATATACATTTGTTAATCAGATATACTATGACCTGACATCATCAAATACCAAAGTCGTACCGTCAATGATATCAAATATCAGATGTGACGGTGTCGTGGAATACGTGTATGAGTGGCATAGCTGCCGCGTTGGCGGACCGGATAATTATTGGAACATTACATATAATGCAACAGCAAATCTTAATGCACATGCCGGAATGAATATAACTCCGAAAAAACAATGTGATAATTTACTCCCTATTAAATCAAGTGTATTTTGCTTTATTTGCAGGCTTTTTTGAATTCGTAACTCGTTTGAATGAGCTAAGA
>CAMVGT010000020.1 GCA_947167125.1 uncultured Erysipelotrichaceae bacterium | reverse complement strand
CGCTCCGACAGCGGTTCATGTATTTGACCCGTGGTCCGGAAAGAACCTCGAATACTTCGACGCTCAGAAGTAAGATTCAGTTTTCCAAAAAACACCTGTCATCAGCTGACAGGTGTTTTTTTCGTGGAGTTTTCGTTTATCCGGATCAAAGCGGATAGACTGTCATGATCCAGAAGATATTGACAACTGAGAGGATCAGTGCCGGAAGCAGTGACTGCTTGAGGTTGGAACTCATATCATATCCGCCGATTCCCATGACAAGCGGTACGGTCGGAGTGGCCATCGGTGTCATGAATGCTGTGCAGCATGCGCTTGCAACCAGCATCAGAGGACCTGTGCAGTCAACGCCCATGCTCTTGCAGGCAAGAATTGCGATCGGAGCGAAGACAGCCATGACGGTTCTGTTCTGCATAACCTGTGTCAGTAAGAACGGAATCAGATAGAAGACTGCGCCGATAAGGTACGGATTGCCCAGCTTGGTAGCGACATTCGCGATTGCACCGCCGATCAGATCACCGGCACCTGTGTTGGCAAGTGCTGTACCCATGCAGAGACCGCCTACAACCATTAAGCAGAGGTCAATCGGAATGGAGCCGCATGCTTCTTTGGAAGAGAGAACGCCTGTCGCAACCAGAATGACTGCGCCGATGAATGCAATTTCCCACGATGCCAGAGCCTGAATGCCGGCAGAAGTCAGAAGTGCGTTGAGCTGTGTGTTGAAGACCAGCAGGAGTGTGACAAGGCAGAATACGACGATTGCGATTGTTTCACGTGTGCTGTTCAGCTTTTCGTGATGAGCAACTCTCTTGGAGAGATCATCGCTGTCGGTTGTAGCGACAACCGGCTTTTCCGGAGCGAAGCGGAAGCCGAGGAATGTTGAATAGATAATCAATGCGACAAGGCTGAGGCCTCTGCTCTTGAAGAGATCCATAACAGCCAGTGTGTACTGTTCATATCCGTTGGCTGCGACATAGCCGTTGAGTTCAGCGAGCATGGACAGGGAACCGCCGACCGGGATGATTCCGCATGCGGCGATGCAGGTAAGACCGACAGAGAAGATTGCTTTGGAAACGGAGATATTCATTTCTTCGCATGTAGCAGTTACGATCGGGGCAACGATACAGAATGCAGCGACTGCGGAGCCTGTGAATGTTGCGGCAATCACGGAAGCGAGTGTGAATCCTAACATGACCATGGTCATGGATCCCTTGGAAATCTTACGGACGGTATCCGCAACCAGACGGATTGCCTGTGTTCTCTTGAAGCCTTCCGAGATGATGAACATGCTGGAGATCATGATCAGGTTGGCATTTCCGATGTTGCCGAGAACGTCTTTGGGAGAAATACATCCGGTAATCAGGAACAGGACGATACCGAGGTATCCGACAGTTCCGACAGAGAGTTTGTTCCAGATATAGCCGGCAATGACCATAACACTGATTGCCAGACAGATGATGAGCTGTGTATTCATTTTGATTCACCTTTCGCTTATAAATTCACTTTTCTTCCGCAGTAATAGAGATTGCCGTTTTCATCTTTGGAATAGCGGCTGAGGAACTGGTCGTAGCTGATCCAGCTGAGTTCGGGATAATTGGCATGGACCATGTTGTCCACTTTTCCGATGACAGCCAGAGGAACACCTTCATCGTTGGTGAATGTGCACCATGAGATCGGATATGTTTCATGGAGGAGCTGCTTATGAATATCGAGATTCATATGTTCCAGCTTTTCCGCAAATACATCTCTTAATTCCTGATCGAGCGGGAAAGGAAGATCGGGATCTTCTCCTTTTCCTGCGCACAGGAAGTCTTTGTCGCCATAGATCCACATGGTCGGAGTCTTCACTTCACTCTCTTCGAATGTGCCGCACATACGGCTCGGTGAGCGGAGTGCGGACCAGGGAGCGACTGCCGCGAAGAGATCGCCGGCACTGTATCCCAGAACATCGCTCATCATTCCGCCGGAACTCTGACCGCATGCATAGATTCTGCTGTGATCAACCGGAAGGCGTGTTTCGATGTCCGCAATCATTTCACGGATGAATTTCACATCATCAACCGGCTGTCCTTTATACTCTCCGCACCACAGCAGGACATTGCGCAGACCGTTTTTCTTCTGCTGGTGAATTCCTGCCTGGGGGATAACCGCAATGAATTTTCTTTCTTCAGCCACAACTGAAATACCGCTGAGATCGAAGAATGTTTCCGCGCTTCCGCCTCTGCCGTGCATTGTGACAACCAGCGGCCACTTCTGATCCGGTGTGCAGGAAGCAGGTACATATTCATACCAGGTGCGTGTCATGCCGTCGACTTCCATGGTTTTCAGCACTGCGCCGCAGTCGATCGGATCCTTGTAGTATCTCAGGCACTTGCCGCCCTGACCGCGGTGGCGTCTGGCAAGACGGATATAGCCCCAAGCATTTTCCAGATCTTCCGCTGTGCATCCCTTTTCGGATACGGCAACGCGGACCTGTGAAATATGTTCTTCATTGATTTCATTCAGGCGTCTGACAGGATCAGGTGCCCAGATATAATCACAGCCCTGTCCGGAGTACGGTTCTCCTTTGACATGATTCTGTTCTTTCCAGTATTCAGCTGCTTCTTTGTTGTTTCCTTCGTAAGAAGATACCAGCATCCAGACCGGAAGCTGTGCAGCGGATCCCTGAATCTTCAGTTCCAGCTGCCCCTGATCTTCTTCGCCTCTTTCGATATTGCGGTCAAATCTCAGATCTTCCGCAAGATCTCCGAAGGTCATCATTCCGCTCCATTCGCTGGCCATTCTCTTTGCGGCCTGATGAGCCGCAAATGACGCGTCGCCGAATGCGCAGAGGTAAATGTTGTCCTGCATTGTAATGTAATAATCACGTGCCTGGATCTTCACATAGACGCCGTTGATATATTCCGCGTCAGCTCCGCTGTTATCCCATTTTTCACCATCGCAGTATGCAATATGCAGGAACAGTTCATTTCTGTCCGCGAATGCTTTCATTCCGGAAGTTTCGATCCATTCTGCCGGATTTTCACCGGAAGGAATTGCTGTAACAAGGCAGGGACGGCAGTATTCCTGGTTTTCAGGAATATAGGTAAGGAAGGTTCTCTGCTTTCCTGCTGCTGTGAGTGTTTCTTCGTAGAGACCGCTGATTAATGCACGGTTCGGATGTTTGAAATCAATTTCCAGCTCCCCCATATTTGCCGGGAACTTCTGAATTTCCATCATTGCTGGTTCCTCCGGATTATCTCTTTATACGTATCTGCAGACGTGATCGACAGCGATGTCGGAGAAGCCGAACGCTTCCGCCTTTGTCATTTTTCCGCTGCAGATGTTCTCCATCACATTGACTAATTCTTCACCCATCTCCTGGTATGTCTTTTCTCCTCTTACGATCGGGCTGAGATCGACATCCATGTTGTCTTCCATCTTCTGATAGGTTCTTTCATTGGCAGTTACTTTCAGCACCGGTACAATTGCGTTTCCGGTCGGCGTTCCTCTGCCGGTTGTAAAGATGACAGCCTGGCATCCTGCCGCAACCATTGAAGTGACGGAAGAAATATCGTAGCCTGCTGTATCCATAACAATCGCGCCTTTTTTGGTCGGACGCTGTGCCTGTTCAAGAACTTCCACGATCGGTCTTGTGCCGCCTTTGCGGATACATCCAAGACTCTTTTCATCCAGAGTGGAAAGTCCGCCAGCTTTATTGCCGGGAGTCGGCTGACCGGCTCTGCAGTCCTGACCGGCTGCTTTGAGATGATCTTCATATGCGCGGCATACTTCGATGATCTGATCATGGACTTCCTTGTCTGCGGCACGCTTTGCAAGAACATGTTCGCCGCCGATCCATTCAATGGATTCGCTCATCATGGAAGTGGCACCCATGTCGACCAGGATGTCGCTCATTTCACCGACTGCAGGGTTTGACGCAATACCTGAAGTCGCGTCTGATCCGCCGCATTCAATGCCGAGGAAGAATTCGGAAACATCGAAGAGTTCCTTCTGCTGCATTCCTGCTTCCATCGCCATGTCACGGGCTGCTCTGACTGCTTTTTCAATCGTTTTTAATGTTCCGCCCTCATCCTGAATTCCGAAGGAGACAACCGGCTTGCTTGTCATCTTCTGAATCTTTTCACGCAGTTTGTTATGCGGGACTGTTTCACATCCAAGACCGATAATGACAACACCGTACACATTGGGGTTGCAGGCAAATCCGGTCAGAACCTTCTGGCTCATTTCTGTATTTGCGGCCACATCCGAACATCCGGTGTTGAAGACAATGTTCACTGCACCTCTTACCTGGCTTGCGACAATCCGGCAGCTCTCGCTTCCGCACGCGCATGTCGGCAGAATCAGCACATGATTCCGGATGCCGGGTCTTCCTTCCGCTCTGCGGTAGCCCCAGAACCTGAATCCTTCTCTGTCTTTTCTGCTTGCCGACTGCTTTGCGCACATTTCAAATGTGTCATCCGCAAGTTCACTGTCATAATCACGCGGTACGCTGAACAGATTGTGGTCAGCCACCCATTCACCGGTTCTGATCTCTTCGTTTACTTCACCGAGACTTTCACCGTATTTGATGACCTTGTCACCCTTTGCAAGATCCGTAAGCGCTGCTTTGTGGCAGTAAGGAATGTCATTGACTGCTGTCAGTTCCTTATATTCATCACCATTGCGGTATATGATCTGCTCACCGGCTTTGATTTCTGTAATCGTTGTGACAACATTGTCGGTCGGATCCATCATCAATGCGTTGACCTTCATATGTTTCCTCCTGAATTCTTTGAGATATTTCCGGAATCAATCTCTTTACACCTAGAAAATAGCATTCATTTGAATTAATATAAAATTTATAGAAAATATAAATCTATTAATTGAATTTATATGTGAATGTATGGAACAGGAAATGAAATATATCTGGTCGGTTTATAAAAACGGCAGCTTTTCCAAAGCGGCGGAAGAGCTGTATATTACCCAGCCGGCACTCAGTCTTGCCGTAAAAAGAACGGAAGAAAAAATAGGAGCACAGATCTTTGACCGCTCCAGCAAAAAACTCCAGCTCACAGAAGCCGGAGAACTCTATATCCGCAAATACAGGGAAATCCGGGATCTTGAAACAGAGCTGGAGAAACAGCTGAATGATCTTTCTTCTCTGAAGGCGGGATCACTGACGATCGGCGGAACGAATTATTTCAATTCCTATATTCTTCCGCGGGTCATTGTCGCCTATCAGAAAAAATACCCGGGCATTCATCTGCATCTGCAGGAAGCCGGGTCGCATGTTCTGGTGGATTTGTTAAAGGAGCACCGGATTGATATTGCATTTCATGCCGGTCTTTCTTCGAAAGATCCTTTCTACAGAATTCCTTGTTTTGAAGACCGTGTTCTGCTGAGTGTACCCAAAACATTCGATCTTCCTGAATCGCTCAGAAATGCCGCAATGACGAATAAGGATATTATGAATCTGAAGCATCTGGATGATCATGTTCCTTCCGTAAAGCTTTCTTCCTTTGTGCATCTTCCCTTCATCCTTCTTTCCCCGGGAAATAACCTTTATGAAAGAAGCACAAAAATGTTTGCGGAAGAAAACCTGGAGCCCAAAGTTGTGATGCAGGTGAATCAGCTTGCGACCGCATGGCATCTTTCCTGTGCCGGTCTCGGGATTGCGTTTATTTCGGATCATCTTGTGACATCCAGCAGTGAGGATGTACTGTTCTTCAAGCCTGATTCTGATCTGACCGCAAGAAAATTTGAAATGATCATGTCGGAAAATCATTACATATCAAAAGCCATGAAAGCTTTCTATGAAGTATTTATTGAATGCTATCCGTATACTCTGAACAAGCATCCGTATGTCTTCTGATTCTGTATATTGAACAATATTAAAAGGGATTGCCGGTCCGGCAATCCCTTTTATATGATGCTTGATTAATGTCTCTTGACTTCAAGACGGTTGAGAGCTTTCTGAAGTGCGATTTCCGCACGTTTGAGATCGTAGTTCGGATTATGGGAATTGATTCGTCTTTCCGCTCTCGCTTTCGCAGCTTCCGCTCTTTCCACATCGATATCGCGTTTGTTTTCAATCGCGTCTGTCATGATTTCCGCTTTGTTGTTACGGAAATAGAAGAGGCCGCCGGCTATGGCATATTCCTCTCTCTGACCGTTTTCCTCAGTGGTCATCTTCCCGATTTTCAGCATTGTCACAATCGGCATATGGTTCGGCAGGATTCCCCGCTGGCCATCCGTGGTTTCAATGTTGATAATCGGTGTATCCATTTCCCTGTACAGACCTTCCGGAGTCACAACACGGCAATGGATCATTGTCATTTCAGAGTCTCAGCTTTCTTTACGACATCTTCGATTGTACCGACGCTGAGGAATGCGGCTTCGGGCAGATCGTCGTATTTGCCGTCGAGAATTTCACGGAAGCTTCTGACGGTTTCCTGAACAGGTACATAGATACCCGGAATACCGGAGAACTGTTCCGCGACTGCGAACGGCTGAGACAGGAAGTTACGGACTCTTCTTGCACGGAAGACTGTACGCTTGTCGTCTTCGCCGAGTTCTTCCATACCGAGGATCGCGATAATATCCTGAAGTTCTCTGTATCTCTGCAGAATTTCCTGCACTTCTCTGGCTACCTGATAGTGTTCTTCACCGATGACCAGCGGATCCAGCATACGGGAAGAAGATCCGAGCGGATCAACTGCCGGATAAATACCGAGAGCCGCAATCGAACGGTCAAGAACGAGTCTTGCGTCGAGGTGGGAGAAGGTTGTCGCAGGAGCAGGATCGGTCAGGTCATCCGCAGGAACATAGATCGCCTGGACGGATGTAATGGATCCTTCATCTGTAGATGTAATTCTTTCCTGCAGCTGGCCCATTTCAGTTGCCAGTGTAGGCTGGTATCCTACCGCTGAAGGCATACGGCCAAGCAGCGCGGATACTTCGGAACCCGCCTGTGTGAAACGGAAGATGTTGTCAATGAAGAGAAGCACGTCCTGATGCTCGACATCACGGAAGTATTCCGCCATTGTCAGAGCAGACAGGGCAACTCTCATTCTCGCACCCGGAGATTCATTCATCTGTCCGTATGTCAGGACAGTGTTCTTCAGAACGCCGGATTCCTTCATTTCGTAATACATGTCATTGCCTTCACGGGTTCTTTCGCCGACACCCGCCACGACGGAACGGCCGCCGTGTTCGATGGCAATGTTGTGAATCAATTCCTGCATCAGAACGGTTTTACCGACACCGGCACCGCCGAACAGACCGATCTTACCGCCCTTGGAATACGGGCACAGAAGGTCAATGACCTTAATGCCTGTTTCCAGGATTTCACTGGTTGTCTGCTGCTGTGCGAAAGTCGGAGCTTCTCTGTGGATCGGCATATACTTTTTCGCTTCAACCGGTCCCAGACCATCGATCGGTTCTCCGAGAACGTTGAACATTCTTCCGAGAACTTCATCGCCGACAGGAACTTCAATCGGAGCGCCTGTGTCCTCACAGTCCATGCCTCTGACAAGACCGTCTGTGGAACTCATGGCGATACAGCGCACAATATCATCACCGATGTGCTGAGCAACTTCAGCTGTCATTGTGCTGCCGTTTGTCCCGTTTTTGATTTTGATCGCATTCTTAATGGAAGGTAAATGATCCGGTTCGAACCTGATATCCACGACCGGTCCGATGACCTGTACAATTTTTCCAATTTCGCTCATACATTACCTTCTTTCCTATACTGCCGCAGAACCGCCGACAATTTCGGTGATTTCCTGCGTGATATTCGCCTGTCTTACCTTGTTGTATTCAAGCTTCAGGCTCTGGCTCAATTCATCTGCGTTATCGGTTGCGGTTTTCATTGCAACACGGCGGCTGCCCTGTTCCGCTGTAGTGGATTCCATCCAGTCCGCGAATGCGACATTGTCGATCATCATTGGAATCAGTTCATTCAGAATTGTTTCCGGATCCGGTTCAAACAGTGTTTCAACATGCATTCCCGGTTCTTCCTGCTCAACTGTCCTTGTTTCACCCGGTGTCAGGTTGCAGGGAAGAAGAATATCGAAATCAGGACGGAATGTCATTGTGTTGACAAAGCGTGTATAGAGAAGCTGCAGACAGCTGATCTCACCCTTCTGGTACATTTTGACGCCTGTTCTGACTGCGTCCTTGATTCCCAGAAATGTCGCTCTGTCACTGGACATCGGTTCTTCATTGATCAGATTGAAGCCGTTCTCCTTCAGCTGTCTGGTCAGAGCTGTTCCGATCAGATAGCAGGGATCTTCCGGATTGAGATGATCCTTCGCGAACTTCATGATATTGGCGTTGTAACCGCCGCAAAGACCGAGGTCGGAACAGAAGATGATCGTCATCTTTCTGTCGCCGGAATTCTTTCTTGTATATCTGCTTTCCACACCGGGATTCTTTTCAACGATCTCATCAACCGTATCCTGAAGTCTCTGTGCGTACTCACGGTTGGCTTCCATCTTGCCGCGCTGCTTGAACAGCTTCGCATTCGCGATCATCTCCATCGCTTTTGTGATCTTGCGGGTGGAGTTGACCGACTTGATGCGTGTTCTCAGTGCCTGAGATGACTGTGCCATATTACTTCACTCCTTTTACCAGAGTGAACTGTTCGAGGGCTTTTCCCATGCCTTCCTTCATCTTTGCGATCAGTTCGTCACTGAGGATTCCCTTGGATTCGATCTCATCGCATACATCCGCATATTCATTGTGGAATGTACGGTGCAGTGTCTTTTCAAAGGAAGAAACATCCGGAATTTCAATTGTATCGAAATAGCCGTACTTTGCCGCAAACAGGGACAGTACCTGATCGGTCATTGACATCGGCTGGTACTGCGGCTGCTTGAGCAGTTCTGTCAGCATTCCGCCGTGATCCAGAATCTTCTTTGTCGAAGCATCGAGATCAGAACCGAACTGTGCGAATGTCAGCATTTCATGATACTGTGCAAGATCCAGCTTCAGTGAGGAAGAAACTGTCTTCATCGCCTTTGTCTGGGCGTTGGATCCTACACGTGATACGGAAAGACCGGAGTCAACAGCCGGGCGGACACCGCTGGCAAACAGGTCTGTCTGCAGGAAGATCTGTCCGTCTGTGATGGAAATGACATTGGTAGGAATGTATGCGGAAATATCGCCGGCCTGTGTTTCGATGATCGGCAGAGCGGTCAAGGAACCGCCGCCCAGTTCATCGGACAGCTTGGCAGCTCTTTCCAGAAGTCTGCTGTGGAGATAGAAGACGTCGCCGGGGTAAGCTTCTCTTCCGGGAGGACGTCTCAGCAGCAGAGACATTGTTCTGTAAGCTACAGCGTGCTTGGACAGATCATCATAGACGATCAGGACATCCTTACCCTGCTCCATCCATTCTTCACCGATCGCACATCCCGCATACGGTGCAATGTACTGCAGCGGTGCGGATTCGGAAGCGCCGGCATTGATGACGGTGGTATATTCCATCGCTTCATTTTCACGGAGCTTCTGAACCAGACGCGCAACGGTACTTTCCTTCTGACCGATTGCGACATAGATACAGTTAACGTTCTTGCCCTTCTGATTGATGATGGCATCAATCGCGATTGCTGTCTTGCCGGTTTCACGGTCGCCGATAATCAGCTCACGCTGTCCCTTTCCGATCGGGATCATGGAGTCGATAATCTTGAGACCTGTCATCAGAGGCTGGAAGACAGACTTTCTTGTCATAACACCCGGAGCGACACGTTCAATCGCGCGGGTTCTATCGGTTTTTATTTCACCTTTGTTGTCGATCGGTACACCGAGGGCATTGATGACACGGCCGAGCATAGCGTCTCCGACCGGTACCTCAATAATTCTTCCTGTCCTTCGTACTTCATCGCCTTCTCTGATTTCAGAGTCGTTACCGAGCAGTACGACACCGATATGATCTTCCTCCAGGTTCATGACCATTCCCATGACACCGTGGGGGAACTCAAGCAGTTCGGATGACATTGCCTTATCGATACCCTGTACCATTGCGATACCATCGCCGACAGAGATGACATATCCGACATCATCGGAATGAATCTTCTGATCATAGTTTTTGATCTGATTCTTGATCAGAGCACTGATTTCTTCCGGTCTAATCTGGCTCATGCCTGTCCTCCTTTCAGTAATGCTTCCTTCATGGAATCAATTTTTGTTTTCATTGTGATGTCAGTCACATTATTTCCGACGGTAACCTTGATGCCTGCGATCAGATCAGGATTGATCTTCGTATGCATAATGATTTCCCGTCCGGTTTTCTTCTCAAGCGCTTTTCTGATTCTTTCGATATCCTCCGGCTTCAGCTCACGCGCAGATTCAACTGTCGCGCTGGCGATTCCGAGTTCATCATCCGCAAGACGGACATATTCGGTAAATATTTCCCGGAAATATCCGATTCTTCCTTTGTCGATCAGAAGCTTGATCAGATTGACTGTTTCCGTATCGGCTGCTTTGCCGAATACTTCCGCAATCAGGTTTTTCTTTTCATCTTTGGTTATTTTGACCGCTCTGAGAAATACCGCGAGCTCGGGATTGTCTTCCAGAGCTTTCAGGATCAGTTCGGCCTGTTCCTTTTTCTCACGAACGGTGCCCGACTCTCTTGCAAGTTCAAAGAGTCCCTGCGCGTAGCGCTCAGCGACCTCATTCGCCATAGCTGCCCGTTCCCTTTACGAAAGCATCAATTGCGTCGCGGTCCAGATCTTCCGGATTCTGATCGCCCAGCAGTTTGCCGGCTGCGGCCAGTGCGACTTCAACCATTTCTTTCTTCATATCTGCGTACATTGCCTGACGCTCTGCTTCAATCTGCTCATGCGCTTTCTTTCTGGCAGCGTCAGCTTCCTTGTCAGCCTGCGCGAGAATGCCGGCCTTTTCATCCTTGGCCTGCTTCACTGCGGCACTGACAATCTGCTCTGCCTTGTCAGAAGCTTCATTGAGCTGTGCAAGTGCTTTCTGGCGGTCGCTTAAAGCTTCCTGTTTTGCCTGCTCACTTGCTTCAAGATCGGACTGCATTTTGAGAGAGCGCTGTTCCAGGAAGTTTTCAACCGAACTCCACAGGAACTTCTTCATCAACAGAAACAGGACTAATGTACTGCACAGCTGCACGAGCATCGTCAGCGGATTGGGAATCAGCTGACTTAGTACATCGATATCAATCATTGATCTACCTGATTAGTTGAAGACGAACATCAGCAGAATTGAAACAAGCAGTCCGTAAATAGCAACAGTTTCAGACAGCGCAATACCAAGAATCATTGTTGAACGAATTTTAGATTCTGCTTCCGGATTCTTACCGATTGCATCACAGGCATGAGCTGCACAGGTACCTTCACCAAGACCTGTCATCATACCCGCGCATACTGCGAGTCCCGCACCGATTGCGATTAAACCACGTGTGATATCCATATAGATCCTCCTTACCTTATGCTTTCTTTACATCTTCAGGTATATCATTACCAATTAATACGATTGTCAGAGTGACGAATACCAATGTCTGGATGAATCCTGCAAACAGATCGAAATAGGCGTGCAGGAGCGGAGCCAGAATCGGCGCGATGAAGTTGAATGCCTGGATGTTCGAACCGACAACCAGACCTACAAGCTTATTGGAAATAAACTGGCAGAATGAATAAATCAGCTGCATCATGATACCGCCGCAGAGAATATTTCCGAAAAGACGGAGCGACATTGATACCATGGTTGAGAATTTGCCGAAGATATTCATCGGCAGCATTACCGGAATCGGTTCAAGGAATCCATGGAGATATCCTCCGATTCCCTGATATTTGAGTTCCACAACCTGGATCATCAGCCATGTCAGGAATGCCAGCAGCAATGTGACCGACAGGTTGGCTGTCGGAGATGAGAATCCGAACAGCGAGATAATGTTTGAAACAAAGATGTATACCCATAAAACCAGAACGTACGGCGTCAGCCTCTTCGCGTAGTTTTCACCGACATTGTCTTTTACCGTTCCGTAAACTGTCTGCACAGCCCACAGGATCGGTACCAGAATTCCTTTCGGTTTTTCCAGCGGATCAGCCTGGTCGAATTTCTTTGACAGCAGGATGATAGCTGCCGCCAGAATGATCGTGATCAGGATAATGACATATACATCCGACTGAACTGTCAATTGGATCACTCTCCTTCCCTGTTAACCAAAACGTCAACTGTTACTGTAATTTTGATCAGAAACAACCCGATTGCGCATGCGAAGATATTGAGATATTCCTGCTTCATTGCGCAGATCAGAAGCACGCCTGCCATCAGCGCGTAGTTGATGATAAAGTGGAAAAATCCTGTCCACTTTGTCGCGGATCCCTGATTCAGGATGGAAGTCCAGTAGCTTTCATTTCTTTTGTATAAGAGAACTGCAGTACTTGCCCCAAGAAGAAATCCGAATCCGACCGGTCTGCTGATCAGCAGCGTACATGTTCCGATCACCATCAGAACAGCAGCGATGGTCCATGTCCGTTTTGTCATATTAAAACCTTCTGAACACATGCAATATTTTATAATCAATTCTTTTTAATCACAACCGACACAGTGCCGGCTTTGACTAATTTGAACTGATTACATACTGCTTTCTTCAATACATCCGAGGATTTCCAGGATTCTGTTGAGATCCTCGGTATCGCTGTAGGAGATCTGAATCGCTTTCTTTGAGACGGATACACCGGTGGAAAGCTTCTCCTGCATTCTGTTTTCCAGATCCCTGATCCACGGATCCTTTTCCGCAGTCATTTTTTTCTTCTGCGGTTTCACTTCTGTTCCGGCAAGATCATGAACATAGGATTCGACCTCTCTGACCGACATCTTTTTCTTCATGACCTGCTGTGCTGCTTCATAGATCTGATCCTCATCTTTCAGAGAAAGCAAGGGTCTGACATGGCTCATTGTCAGTTTCTTATCCACAACCATTTTCTGAACTTCGGAAGGAAGTTTCAGAAGACGCATGATGTTGGCACAGTATTCACGGGATTTTCCTACCCGCTCCGCCAGCTTCTCCTGCGTATAGCCGAGATTTCTGACCAGTGAATCATAAGCGGCTGCTTCTTCAATCGGATTAAGATCTTCACGCTGAACATTTTCGAGGATGGAGATTTCCATCATCTGTTCATCTGTGAAATCAACAGAGATCGCCGGTACGGATGTCAGTCCGGCAATCTTCGCGGCCCTTAATCTTCTTTCACCGGTAATCAGGTCATAGCCCTGCACACTTTTTCTGACAAGCAGCGGTGTGAAAATACCGTGTGTGCGGATTGAATCAGCGAGTTCATTCAGAGCAGCCTGATCAAATTCTTTTCGGGGCTGATACGGGTTCGGTCTGATTTCTTCAATCCGTATTTCTACTTCTTTTCTTCCCGGAACTTCGGAAGCGTTGTTCTGAATGTCGTCCAGGAACTGATTGACATCGGTTCCGAAGATCGAATCCAGACCTCTTCCGCCAAGTCCCGGTCTGTTTCTTTTTTCAGCCATTATCGCTTTCCTTTCTCATTCTGCGTGATGACTTCCTTTACAAGCTGTGCGTAAGCTTTTGCGCCTTCCGATCTTGTGTCATATTCGAAAATTGATTCTTCACGGGAAGGTGCTTCGGAGAGCCTTACATTTCTGGGAATATAGCAGCGGTAAACCTTTTCCTTGAAATACTTGCGTACTTCCTGCTGTACTTCCACAGAGAGCTTTGTTCTTACATCAAACATCGTAAGCAGAACCCCTTCAATGGAAAGACGGGGATTCCAGAGTCTCTGTACAAGACGAATTGTGCTGAGCAGCTGTGTCAGTCCTTCCAGAGCGAAGTATTCGCACTGTACCGGAATCATAACTGTGTCAGTTGCGGTTAATGCATTGGTGTTGAGGAGACCGAGAGCCGGCGGGCAGTCAATGATGATGTAATCATACTGATCCTTTACAGCGTCCAGCTTCTTTTTCAGCAGCTGTTCCCTGCCCATTTCATAGGATGCCATGTCTACATCCGCGCCAGCCAGTCCGCTGGTAGCGGGAATGACATCCAGCGGCGGCATCTGCAGTGTGATTTTGCATTCATCCACGGTGGCATCCGACATCAGCACATCATAGACTGTTTTGGTATAGCCCACTTTATTGGCTCCGATGCCGTGTGTTGCGTTTCCCTGCGGATCAAAATCCACAAGAAGAACTTTTCTATTTACATAGGAAAGTCCGGCAGCCAGGTTCATAGCTGTCGTTGTCTTTCCTACGCCTCCCTTCTGGTTTGCGATTGCGATGATCTTGCCCATATATATCTCCTCATTTATTTGGGAATCCGGATGATCATTCTGACTTCATCATCACGGTCTTCCGTTTCCACTTTCGTTTTAATTCCCATCTTTTCGATCATCTTCGCGCATTGGATGACGGAGTTGATTGCGATCTGGATATTTCTTGTAAATCCTTTCGTCTTCTGACGGCGGCGGACTGTTTTCTTCGGTCCGTTTACTTTTTCGATATATTCTTCAGATTCCCGGACATTCATTCCTTTGTCGACAATTGTCCGGAATACTTCCTTCTGCTTATCTTCCGGCGCACTCAGAAGTGCCCTGGCATGACGCTCGGAAATCTTTCCTTCGATAACCGACTGCTGGATTTCTTCCGGCAGATTCAGAAGACGGATTTTATTTGCGACTGCAGACTGTGACTTTCCGATCCGTTTGGCAACCTGTTCCTGTGTCATTCCGGACTGGCGCATGATCTGCACATAGCTTTTCGCTTCTTCAATCGCGCTGAGATTTTCTCTCTGCACATTTTCCACAAGCGCCATCTGGGCGGCCTGTTCTTCTGTCGGTGTCATGATGTAGCAGGGAATTTCCTTATACCCTGCCATCATGCAGGCACGGTATCTTCTTTCTCCTGCAATAATTTCATACTGATCACCCATCTTCCTGACTGTGATCGGCTGAATCAGTCCGTTTTCCTTAATGGATGCGGCCAGTTCCTCCAGAGCTTCCTCATCGAAGCGGAGACGCGGCTGATAGCGCGACGGACGGATTCTTGAAGAGGCGATCATGACGATTCTGTTCGTGTCCTGACGGTCAAACAGATCGAGAATGCTTTTTGATTTTCTCATTCCTGCCTCCTTTTATTTATAAAGGCTGTTTTTTTATACGCCCGTAATTGCGCGGATACTCCGGCGGAGTATTGGCTGTTTTGCGATAGAAAAGATTGATTCTCGGATCCCCGTTGGGAAGAGATGTTTTCTGAACCGATTCCAGTGAAGCACCGAGAATCTTCATGGCATGTTCCGCAGCTTTGGCTTCTTCTTCTGCGGCACTGCCTTTCATCGGCACAAAGACACCGCCTTTTTTTACAAGCGGTACGCAGAGTTCGGAAAGAACACGCAGATTGGCGACAGCCCTGGCGGTTACTGTATCAAAGGATTCCCTGTTTCCGCGGACATAGTCTTCGCTTCTCTCATTGACTGCTTCGATTCCGCTGAGACCGAGCTCCCGGATCACGGTATTGAGAAATGTGCATCTTTTGCCTGTCGGCTCAATCAGCACAACATCAAGATCGGGTCTGACAATCTTCCAGACAAGTCCCGGGAATCCGGCGCCGCTGCCGACATCCGCAGTCCGTCCTGAAATCTTTCCTTCTGAAAGAGGAAGAATGCAGTCATAAAAGTGTTTTTCGATTATTTCTTCCGGTTCTGTAATAGCAGTCAGATTGATTTTTTCATTCCATTCAGTCAGAAGGTTCATGTAGGTTTCCAATTGCCTTAACTGTGCGGAATCAAGGTTCAGACCGTTATTTTCACAGATTTCGGAAAGTTCATTAATACGCATTTTTCCTCCGTTAAGCCTAATTTTATCATCATGGTTCCTGATAAAAAAGGATAAAATATGTGGAAAACTTTTTTATCCACATTTTCAGTTGAAATTACTGATTTTGTGGATAAATTTATTTTCCACATTTTTAGATACTTACTGGGCAGATGTCAGAAATTCACTGTGCGGGAGCGTCTCAATCCATGAACAGAATGCCCTCCATTCAGGAAGACGGTGTGTTCTTCTCTGATGATAGATTGTCTTGAGCTGCCTGTAGTTTGTGGTCATTCTCGCTGTCAGACGGAATCCTGCAGGATTGGAATAAAGGATTTCAAGATATCTTACAGCCGCAAGATCATTCAGGGTTGTAACATCTTTTCCTTCCTCTTTCAGCTTCTTGATATCCCGCTGCAGTTCGTTGTAGGCGAGCACCTTTTCCTTCATGATTTCGACAATTCTCGGATCTACATATTCGTTATATGCCTGATCGAGATCGAACTTTGTGATTCTGTGCATCGTTGACTGTGAACTGACAAAATCCAGGAAATGGTAGCGTTCGGCTTCCACCCATGCCTTGTTTGTAAATGTCAGATCAAACTGAACAATAATGCCGTTGAGAAAACTGTCATTTCCGCTTCCGGCTTTTTCAGCGGCAAGCTTTCTTGTCCGGTCTGTGACTTCTCCTGTTACTTTTGAAAGATCCACTGCCATCGGATATTTTGAACCTTTTACGGACTCTTCCAGTCCGTAAACATTTACGTTAGATACAACATCCTCGTAATTCATGACTGCCTTCCTTTCATTTGTTTCAATGCAATTGCCAATACCGCAAGATCCGCCGGATTGACTCCGGAAATACGGGATGCCTGACCCATTGTTTCAGGACGGTATTTCATCAGCTTCTGTCTTCCTTCAATAGAAAGATTATCAACTTCATCATAGTTGAAATTGACGCCGAGCTTCATGTTTTCCATGGAAGCCATCTTGGCTGCTTCCCGTTTTGCCTTTTCGATATATCCTTCATATTTGACTTCAATATCGAATCTTGCGGCAAGTTCGGAATCAATCTGTTCATTGCACAGCTTCATGATTTCTTCGGTTGTGACAGACGGTCTCCTGATGAGATCCAGACAGCTGACACCTTTGTGTTCGCCGGCCGAATATCCAAGCGGTTCCAGATAATTCATGACTGCCGGATCATCCAGTTCCAGCAGCGTTCCGCCGAGGTGTTCCTTCAGTTCTGCAAGATCACTCATCTTCTTCAGATATTCTTCATATCTTTCATCACTGACAAGACCGCATTCATGTCCTTTTTCAATCAGACGGACATCGGCGTTGTCATGACGCAGAAGAAGTCTGAATTCTGCTCTCGATGTCAGCAGACGGTACGGTTCCAGTGTTCCCTTTGTGGTTAAATCATCAATCAGAACACCGATATAGGCTTCATCCCTGCCGAAAATGAGCGGTTCTTTTCCATCCAGTTTCCGCACGGCGTTGATGCCTGCCACAATTCCCTGTCCGGCAGCTTCCTCATATCCGGAAGTGCCGTTGATCTGTCCGGCTGTGAACAGATTTTCAATCACTCTTGATTCCAGGGAGCGGTTCATCTGCAGAGGATCGATTGCGTCATATTCAATCGCATATGCGTATTTTTTGATCACACAGTTTTCAAAGCCCGGAAGTGTATGGGTCATTTTTTCCTGTACATCCCGCGGCAGTGAAGTGGAGAATCCCTGTACATAGGTTGTATCAAGCTGAAGAGATTCCGGTTCCAGGAAGAGAAGGTGGCGCGGTTTGTCTTTAAAGCGTACCAGCTTGTCTTCAATGGATGGACAGTATCTCGGTCCGACTCCTTTTACAACACCCGAATACATGCTGGAACGGTTCAGATTATTCATGATAATCTCATGGGTTTCAGCAGTTGTATAAGTCATATAGCAGGGAACCTGCTCTGAGAAAGGCCTGATGGATTTTGTGGTTTCGGAAAAACGCAGGAACGCGTCTGTTCCCGGTTCATATTTTGTTTTGGAAAAGTCGATCGACTTTGTCAGTACACGCGGAGGCGTTCCTGTTTTCAGACGGAATGTACGGATTCCGGCATCTCTTAAGGATGCGGAAAGATCTTCCGTTGTTTTTTCAAGATCCGGTCCTCCCGGAGTCACTTCATCAGAGATCATATTGACGCCGGCCATATAGGTTCCGGTGGTCATAATGACAATTTCCGCACCGATGAAGGAACCGTCCTTCAGTGTGATGCCTGTCACTTTCTGATTCTGTGTATTGAGACGGACTGCCATGCCTTCCATCACAGTCAGATTTTCCTGATGAAGACAGACGTCCTGCATCATTTTCTTATAAGCAAGCTTATCCGACTGTACACGGAGTGCTCTGACACCCGGTCCTTTTGCGCTGTTGAGCATTTTGAACTGAAGCGCTGTGCGGTCTGCCGTAATCGGCATCTGTCCGCCCAACGCATCAATTTCCCTGACAACAATTCCTTTCGCGGGACCTCCGACGGAAGGGTTGCAGGGCATTTTTCCGATATTTTCAATGCTCAGTGTCAGCAGCATTGTTTTTTTATTCAGTCTCGCCGCTGCCAGTGCCGCTTCAATGCCGGCATGGCCTCCGCCGATGACGATAATATCAAATCTGTTCATTGTTAAACTGTTCCGCCAGATCCCTGACTTCATCAGGAATATTGTTTCCGATCAGTTCGAACCGGATTTCCTTTTCAATTCCGGCCCGCTGTGCATAAAGACGGTAGATCAGCATCCGTCCGGCTGCTTCACGCATCCTGAGATCGCGGTCATTGGCCTGCGAAGTATACGGTATGCCTATCACTATATTGTCTCTTTCAATTTTCAGACAGTCCGTGCGGCTGCCGCGGATCATTTCCCATCCGGGAATTTCACACTGCATCTTGGCAAAGCGATGGATTTTGGTGCGTTCTTTTTCGCTTCCGTCCTCTTTTCCAAGATTCTTGTGAATCACGGCAAGCTGGTGTCTGATTTCATCATTTGAAAATATAATCTCCGGGGATGTGGCATTGGACGCGCTCCAGAGATCAATTCCTCTTTCCTCTGCCTTTTTGAGAATCCGGACTGTCACGGAAGGATCCGAACGGTCCAGATAGCAGTAGCTTTCCAGATTCGAAGGGATGCTTAATCCGACTTCTTCCGGATAGATCGGAGAGAGGAAGAAAACAACATCGGTCAGATACAGACAGCTCATCTGCTTCGGAATACTTCCCTTGGAAGCTTTTTCAATCGCTTCCCTGAGAAGATTCTGTGAATCGTAGCCGGTGAACTGTCCGTACTCACTCCACATTTTGTTTAAAGATAATCTGACAATGGAATCAAAATGCGCATATCCGATGAGTCCTTTTTTGCGTCCGTTTCTCGGCCGCGCGAAAAAGAAGAGAAGGTCTCCTTTATGGAAATCAGTAAACTTTCTCCTGTTGGAGAGGCGCCAGAAAAGGATCGCCCTGTTCCGGCAGAGCCTGTGGTACTCCAGCATGCTTTCATCTGTTACATATGCAATTGAACTCATTGTCTGTTCACTTTCTTATCTGCCCGAAAGAATCAGAATAAACCGTATGTCTTTCCGTTTTCGTCAACTCCCATATTAACGGCTGCCGGTACCTTCGGCAGACCCGGCATTGTCAGGATGCTGCCGGTATATGCGACAACGAATCCTGCGCCGGCGGAAATGGAAAGATCTTTGACATGAATGGTGAATCCGACAGGTCTGCCTTTGAGGTTGGCGTCATCTGTGATGGAATTCTGTGTTTTTGCCATGCATACAGGCAGTTTGTCCCATCCGTTTTCCTTGAATGTTTCAATCTTGTTCATTGCTTCTTCAGAGAATTCAACATCTTTTGCGCCATAGACAATCTGAGCGATCTTTGTGATCTTTTCTTCGATTGTTTCATTGACATCATAGATCGGAGCATAGTGTGTTTCTCCGTCAACAATCTGAACTACATGTTCCGCAAGGTCTGTCATACCCTTGCCGCCTCTTGCCCAGCCGTCAGCTTCTTCGACCGGATGGCCGTTTTCACGGCACCAGTTCAGCAGAGCCTTGACTTCAGCTTCTGTATCCTTGGAGAACTTGTTGATGGCAACGATATACGGTACACCGAATGCCTGGATGGATTCGATATGTTTCTGAAGGTTTGCGGCACCTGCCAGCATCGCTTCAACATTCTCGTTTTCGAGTTCTTTGACATCGACGCCGCCATGCATCTTAAGAGCACGTACTGTAGCGACAATAACAACTGCGTTCGGCTTGAGGCCTGCTGCTCTGCACTTGATGTCGAGGAACTTTTCAGCACCGAGATCTGCGCCGAATCCTGCTTCTGTTACAACATAATCAGCCAGCTTGAGAGCGAGCTTTGTAGCGATAACGGAGTTGCAGCCGTGAGCGATATTTGCGAAAGGTCCGCCATGGATCAGAACCGGTGTATGTTCCAGAGTCTGAACCAGATTCGGCTTCAGAGCTTCCTTCATTGTGACTGTTGCAGCACCTGCCGCATCAATGTCCTTGACTGTTACAGGCTTGTGATCATATGTGTAAGCGACAACGCATCTGCCGATTCTTTCTTCAAAGTCTTTCAGATCGTTGGAGAGGCAGAGGATTGCCATAACTTCTGTCGCAACTGTAATAACGAAATGGTCAGGTCTTTCGACACCGTTGGATTTCTTGAGCTGACCGATTGTGATATCACGCAGTGTACGGTCATTCATATCAAGACATCTCTTCCAGACGACCTGTTCAGGGTCGATATTGAGAGGATTGCCCTGGAAAATGCTGTTGTCGAGCATTGCCGCAATCAGGTTGTTGCAGGTTGTGATTGCATGCATGTCGCCGGTGAAATGAAGGTTGATGGATTCCATCGGTACAACCTGTGCGTAGCCGCCGCCGGTTGCGCCGCCCTTGAGTCCGAATACAGGTCCGAGGGAAGGTTCTCTTAAAGCAGCCATGACATTCTTTCCGATCAGTGACAGACCGTCTGCCAGACCGATTGTTGTTGTACTCTTGCCTTCACCTGCCTTTGTCGGTGTAATTGCTGTAACGAGAATCAGCTTGCCGTCTTTGCGGTCAGCACAGCTGTTGATAAAGTCCTGAGAGATTTTTGCTTTGTCTTTTCCGTAGGGTTCGAGTGAATCGGCTGAAATTCCTGCTTTTTCCGCAATCTTGTAAATGTCTTCCAGTGTTGCGGCCTGTGCGATCATAAGATCATTGTTCATGTAGTTTGTCCTCCTCCAGTATTTTTACTGCATGCTGCGTCTGTTGCTTAACGCATATGCAAGGGTCATCTCATCAGCGTAATCCAGCAGTCCGCCTGCCGGCAGACCGTGGGCAATTCTGGTTACCAGCACACCCGGACACTGTTCTTTTAACAGTCTGTCCAGATACATTGCTGTGGTTTCTCCATCCATCGTATTGCTTGTCGCAAGAATCACTTCTTCCGCGTCTTTTGCGCGTGCTACAAGCTGATCAATATCCAGATCTTCCGGCATAACGCCCTTGGATGGTGATATTACGCCGTTTAAAACATGATAGACACCCCGGTATTCACCTGTTTTCTCCATTGCAATCACGTCTTTCGGCGACTGCACAACGAAAATCAGCTTATGTGAACGGTCGGGATTCCGGCAGATTTCACATTCTTCATGATCGGAAAGATTTCCGCAGATTGAGCAGCGGCGCAGAGTTGTTTTGACTCCTGCAAGTGAATCCGCAAATACACGGACTTTTTCAGGATCCATTTCACTCACTGCAAGTGCATAGCGCTCCGCTGTTTTTTCTCCCACACCGGGAAGAAGACGGAAACTTTCGATCAGTTTCTGAAGACTTGAGGGGTACATTTCTTATAACCCCGGGATATTGATGCCTGCTGTTGCGGCACCCATCTTTTCTTCACGGTCCTTAGCCGCTTTTTCAACTGCAGCATTCTGAGCGATCAGAATCATATCCTGCAGCATTTCCTTGTTATCAAGGGTCATCAGATCGTCCGCAATCTGGATTTCCTGCATCTCGTTACGACCGTTGATTTTTACAACCACTTCGCCGTTACCGCATTTTCCTGTATAGATTGTTTCGGCCAGTTCTGACTGCATCTCTGTCAGATCCTGCTGCATTTTCTGTGCCTGTTCCATCAGTTTTGAAAAATCCATAGTTATCCTCCTATGATTTCTACATTTTCTTTACCGAAAAGGGCAATTACCTTATCTTCGGGGGTTTCTTCTCTGACTGTCTGTTCTGAATACTTTTCAACTTTGCATGCTTCCGGAAGACTGTTATCCCGCATCATGATGCGGAACTGTGCAGAAGCTTCGCGGAAATCATCCTCTGTAATCGCAAATACGATCTTATCTGTATTCAGCTGTGTTTTTGTAAATTCGTAAAGATCTCTGTTGAATGACGGTTCATTGATCCTGTTTGCGACTGCCTGCTGTTTTGTCACAAGTACAATGCAGTCTTCTCCGCTTGCGCCGATCACAGTATCCTGCAGCATCGAGATATATTTTCTGCTTTCCAGGTTCATCATCGAGCGCATCTGCGTAAATGCCGCCTCTACTTTCACTTTTTCTGCTTTCGAGCATTGCACAAGCAGCTGAATAATCTTCAATTGATCGATTTTTTCAACTGTTTGTACCGGAATGACCGGTTTTTGTACTGCCGGCTGTTCAGGAATCTCCGGAATCGGTGATTTTTCTTCCTTATTTACTGCAGTATTTACATTCTGCGCAGATACCGTTTCCTGTGATGGCCTTACAGGAACAGGAGCAGGCTGAATTCTCTGCGGCATGCTTACAGGTGCAGTCTCCTGGACTTTCTGCGGTTTAGTACCTTCTGTCGCAAGAGAAAGACAGATCACTTCAAACGCACTGACTGCAGATACCGCATTTTTAAATCTTTCTTTTGCATAAAGCATCTCTTCTGCTATATGCATGCATACCGAGGAGTCCGCAATTTCACTGATTTCATTTGCTTCTTCCATAGTCAGTACTTTCAGAAGATCGGATTTGTGCGTATTCTGCCAGATCACGCATTCTTTCAGAATATCAACCATTCCTTCCGTGAATCTCTGCAGATCGATTCCTCTTTCTTCATAAGAAGAGATCTGGCTCAGCATTCCTTCAAGACTCTTAGTCAGGATATTCTTAATCAGGTCGATTTTTTCACGTGTCGTTGCCAGACCGTAGATCTGATCAATTGCATTGAGCGTAATATTGTCACCTGTATAGGAAGCGCACTGATCCATAATACTCAATGCGTCTCTCATTCCGCCGTCTGCCAGAACTGCAATCATTTCAGCAGCACTTTCTTCCATCCGGATGTTTTCCTTTTCCGCAATGGAAAGGAGATGATTTGTGATCTGATTCTTCTTCACCTTTGAAAAATCAAATCTCTGGCATCTTGAAATGATCGTCGGCAGCAATTTCTGAGGATCTGTAGTAGCTAATACGAAAATTACATTCTCCGGCGGTTCTTCCAGAGTTTTCAGAAGCGCACTGGACGCAGCGCTGGAAAGCTGGTGAACCTCGTCGACAATATAGATTTTATGTCTGCCCATCATCGGTGCGAGCCTGGACCGTTCAATCAGATCGCGGATATCCTCGACATGCGTTTCATTCGCCGCGTTGATTTCCACAATATCCGGATGTGTGCCGTTCATTGCGGCACGGCAATTTTCACATTCACCGCATGGCGCGTGATCCGGATTGGTACAGTTGACTGATTTAGCCAGAAGACGTGCCATTGTTGTCTTTCCGGTGCCTCTTGGGCCGCAGAAAAGGTACGCATGGCCGATTTTTCCGGTTCTGACCGCATTTTTAATCGATCTGACCACATATTCCTGTCCGACTACTTCTTCAAAAGTTCCGGATCTGTATTTCTGATACAGCGCTGTTTTTGCCATATTTCACTCCTGTGTTCCTTATTATAACAAAAACCCTGTCTGTCGGCAGGGTTATTCATTCACAGAAACTGGGTTTTATCCTTTTTTGGTTTTTTTCTCTTTTCTCTGAAGAAATTCGTGAGAATCTGCGCACATTCCGGCTGTAAAACGCCGGAAACGATCTCTTTCGGGTATGTTTTCAGGTGCGGAATCTCTTTAATCTGAATTAAAGTGTCAATTGTCCCGCCTTTCGGATCGGCAGTTCCATAAATCAGTCTTTTGATTCTGGCATGTCCGATCACTCCGGTGCACATCATACACGGTTCCAGTGTTACATACAGATCGCAGTCCTGCAGGCACCAGGTACCGAGTTTTTTGCTGGCTTTCTGAATTGCGAGCATTTCCGCATGCGCATTTGCCTGCTGATTCTTCTCACGCAGGTTATGAGCCTTCGCGATTACTTCACCATCACGGACAATTACGCATCCGACAGGCACCTCATCTGCTTTCGCTGCCTTCTCTGCTTCTTTCAAAGCGAGTCTCATGTATTCTTCATCAGTCTTCATAGATATAAAAAAGCGGCACACGCAGACAGAGGGTTGTATGGCTGCTACCTTCCGGTCCTGACCAGATTCTATCCATGTTTGCTGTGCCGTGTCTTATTGTATAGGATTTTGATTAATTATACAAGTATGTGCTTGTTTCACATTTTGTAACACTCGATTGTTTCACGTGAAACAAAAAATAAGCGTGAATCCATCAAAATCCACGCTTATATACCCTTTTTTAGAAGTTTTTGACGTTTGTCGGAGGAACAATCTTATCCTGACCTCCCATGTAAGGTCTCAGAGGTTCAGGAATTCTGACGCTTCCGTCTTCGTTCAGGTTGTTTTCAAGGAAGCTGATCAGCATTCTGGGAGGCGCAACTACTGTGTTGTTCAGTGTATGTGCAAAGTAATTGCCCTTTTCTCCCTTGATTCTGATTCCAAGTCTTCTTGCCTGTGCATCGCCGAGGTTGGAGCAGCTGCCGACTTCGAAATACTTCTTCTGACGCGGTGACCATGCTTCGACGTCACAGCTCTTCACTTTCAGGTCAGCCAGGTCACCTGAGCAGCATTCCAGTGTTCTGACAGGAATATCGAGTGTACGGAAGAAGTCGACACTGTTCTGCCAGAGCTGGTCATACCAGTAAGGTGAATCTTCCGGCTCGCAGACTACAACCATTTCCTGCTTTTCGAACTGGTGTACTCTGTAAAGACCTCTTTCTTCAATTCCGTGTGCACCGACTTCTTTTCTGAAGCAGGGGCTGTAGGATGTCAGTGTATAAGGAAGATCTTCTTTTCTGAGGATCTGTCCCATGAAACGTCCGATCATGGAATGTTCGGATGTTCCGATCAGATACAGGTCTTCGCCTTCGATCTTATACATCATGTTCTGCATTTCCGCGAAGCTCATAACGCCGTTAACAACACTTCCGTGAATCATGAACGGCGGAATGAAGTATTCGAATCCTCTGTTGATCATGAAGTCTCTTGCATAAGACAGAATGGAAGAATGGAGTCTGGCAATATCGCCTTTCAGATAATAGAAGCCGTTTCCGGAAGTTCTGCCTGAACTGTCAAGGTCGATACCGGCAAGCTTTTCAATAATATCTGTATGATACGGAATTTCATAATCCGGTACGAACGGTTCGCCGAATCTCTGAATTTCAACGTTTTCAGAATCGTCTTTTCCGATCGGTACGGACGGATCGATGATATTCGGAATCAGCATCATTCTGGATTTGATTTCTTCTTCCAGCTCAGCTTCTCTCTTTTCGAGGTTTTCGAGTTCAGTTCCCAGATCTTTAACCTGCTGCTTAACCTGTTCTGCTTCTTCTCTCTTACCTTCCTTCATGAGTCCGCCGATCATTTTGGAAAGTCTGTTGCGGTCAGCACGAAGTCCGTCGCCTTTTGTTTTCGCTGCACGGTATTCTGTATCCATTTCAGCTACTTCATCAACAAGCTTCAGTTTTTCATCCTGGAATTTCTTCTTAATGTTTTCCTTAACAATTTCCGGATTTTCACGGATCAGTTTGATGTCAATCATGATTTCTCCTTTCAAAAATAAAACATCGTCCTGTAAAGGGACGATGTGAATCGCGGTGCCACCCTTTTTGTTCAAAATGTTTCACGTGAAACATTTATGAGCCACTTCATTCGGCGATAACGGCCGCCAGACCGGAAGTCATTACTTTCACTCAGGGGTGGATTCATTTCTTCATGTGACAGTTCTCATCATCCACTGTCTTTCTGGCTTTACAATCCGAAATTACTGTTCCCCGTCAACGCGTTAAACTTATTTAAGCATCGTGATTATTGTTTGTCAAGAATCGTAAAATTCAAAACATTAGAACAAATACACTTTTTGCTTTAATTTCTATGAATATCGTTTATAATTAAATTAGTAGAAATTTTCAATAGAAGAGGAAGACATGCCAAATAAAGATCAATATCAGAATAAATTAGAATATAACAATACTTATAACAGAAATAATTACCGTTCTTTTTCTGTACGTTTCAACAATAAATCTGAAACAAACATTATTGAATGGCTCGAGAGCCAGGACAGCATTAAAGGATATCTCACCTCTCTGATTGAAGCAGATATCAAAAAACAGGAAAAAAAGAAAAGAGCGGCTTCTAAAAAGCAGTAATAGATTCCGTAGAAAAACATATCTGTCATATGTTTGCGGCCGGTTATCATGACCGGCCGTTTTTTTGTATGCATGTTCTGTTGCTGTTTCTTTTTTGTGCCACATGAAAAGAGGCTGAACCGCATCATTCAGATCCTGATCAGCCTCTTTGTTCAAATGTGATTTTTGAAGTTTTTATTCTTCAGTTGTTTCAGTTTCTTCCTGGATGACTTCTGCTTCTGCAGGAGCTTCCGGAGTTTCAGCGGTTTCTGTCACTGTTTCTGTTTCTTCCGGTTCCGCTGCCAGAATTTCAACTGTCGATACCTTCTGATCATCCTTAACATTAATCAGATGGACACCTCTTGCGGAACGGTTGTATACAGAAACCTGTTTCAGGGAAATACGGATGATAATACCTGAATCTGTCATGATCATGCAGTCTTCATCGCCGTTGACTGCCTTCATGCATACCAGATTGCCGGTCTTTTCATTGACATTGACTGTCTTGACACCCTTCGCGCCTCTGCTGGTCATACGGTAATCATCCAGCAGCGACTTCTTGCCATAGCCGTTTTCAGTGACTGTAAGGATGTAATTTCCTTCTTCACTGGTTGCCATGCCGATGACTTTGCCGCCGTCTGTATTGAAGCCTCTGACACCTCTTGCGGTTCTGCCGAGAGGACGTACAGTATCTTCCTTGAATCTGACAGCTTTTCCGTTCGATCCGGCAATGATGATTTCAGCTTCGCCATTGGTTGCCTTGACTTCCACAAGTTCATCATCGTCGTTCAGCTTGATTGCGATCTTGCCGTTGCGGTTGATGTTCTTGAATTCTTCGATGGAAGTCTTCTTGATCAGACCGTTCTTTGTGACAAAGAACAGGAAACTTGCATTGTCGTCATTGGAATACGGTACGAATGCCTTGATTTTCTCTGTTCTGTCAATCTGAATCAGGTTGACTGCCGGAATGCCTTTGCTGGTACGGCTGAATTCAGGAATATTGTAGCCCTTAATACGGAATACACGTCCTTTATCAGTCAGTACAAGCAGATTGTCATGGGTGGACATGGACACAAACTGATCAATGACATCATCTTTGTTCAGTTCCATTCCCTTGATACCCTTGCCGCCTCTGTTCTGAACGCGGTAGTTATCCGTTGTCATTCTCTTGATATATCCGTTTGCGGAAAGTGTGATGACAATGTTCTCAACCGGAATCAGGTCTTCATCTTCCATATCCGCAGGAGCGTCGATAATTTCACTTCTGCGCGCGTCTGCATATTTATCACGGATCTCCATCAGTTCTTCCTTGATGATGGTCATGACTCTTTCATGATGATCCAGGATATCCTGCAGATCTGCGATCTTTACAAGGAGTTCATTGTATTCGCGCTCGATTCTGTCGCGTTCCAAACCGGTCAGTCTTCTGAACTGCATGTCCAGGATTGCCTTAGCCTGAATTTCATCCAGCGCGAATTCGCTCATCAATCTGCTCATTGCTTCATTGGCATCCTTGGAATCACGGATTGTATGAATCACTGCGTCAAGATTATCAACGGCAATTCTCAATCCTTCCAGGATATGGGCACGGTCTTTTGCTTTTTTCAGATCGAACTGTGTTCTTCTGACAATGACTTCTTCCTGATGCGCGATATAGCCCTGCAGCAGCTCTTTCATGCTTGCAAGTCTCGGAATATTGTTGAATAATACAACATTATTTACACCGAAGTTGGACTGCAGCGGTGAAAGCTTATACAGCTGATTCAGCAGTACTTCCGGCTGTACATCCTTTCGCAGTTCCATAACGATACGGATACCGTCCATATTGGATTCATCACGAAGATCAGTAATTCCTTCAATCACTTTATCCCTTGCCAAAGACGCGATTCTTTCCACCATGGATGCTTTATTGACCATGTAAGGAATCTCATAGACAACAATCCTGGATTTGCCGTTCGGCATTTCCTCGATTTTTGTCTTGGATCTCATGATAATCGTTCCGCGTCCGGTTTCAAAAGCCTGACGGATGCCGGAACGGCCGAGAATATATCCTCCGGTCGGGAAATCCGGTCCCTTGATGTACTGCATCAGTTCAACAGTGGTCAGATCCGGATTGTCGATTAATGCGACACATGCGTCAATTGTCTCACCGAGGTTATGCGGAGCGATATTTGTAGCCATACCGACCGCAATACCGGTGGAACCGTTGACAACCAGGTTCGGGAAACGGGCAGGAAGTACGCTCGGTTCGAGTTCTTCGTTATCATAGTTCGGTGTCATGTTTACGGTATCTTTATCGATATCCCTGAGCATTTCCACCGCGATCTTTGCCATACGCGCTTCGGTATAACGCATCGCCGCTGCACCGTCACCATCCATTGAACCGAAGTTTCCGTGACCGTCGACAAGTACCGTTCTCATATTCCAGGGCTGTGCCATGTATACAAGCGCGCCGTAGATTGAACTGTCGCCGTGAGGATGATATTTACCCATCGTGTCACCGACAATACGCGCACATTTACGGTATGCCTTATCCGGACCGTTGTTCATTTCATTCATTGCGAAGAGAATTCTTCTCTGAACCGGCTTGAGGCCGTCTCTTACATCAGGAAGCGCTCTGGCAACGATTACCGACATGGAGTAGTCAATAAAGTCTCTCTCCATTTCTCTGGTCAGATTTGTTTCGGTAATATTTCCGGGGTCAAAATTTTCCTCGTCAAATTCCATAAAATCATCTAATGCCATAAGGTCCTCCTGTATCAGATATCAAGTTCCGCAAACTTTGCTTTCTCGATGATGAAATTCTTTCTCGGTTCGACTTCTTCACCCATCATGATTGAGAAGTACTGATCCGCCTTTTCGGCATCATCGATATTGACTCTGATCAATGTTCTGTTCTTCGGATCCATGGTTGTTTCCCAAAGCTGTTCCGGATTCATTTCACCAAGACCCTTGTATCTCTGAACGCTGAGTCTGTCTCCCATTTCTTCTCTGAGGCGTTCCATCTGCTGCTCTGTATATGCATAGCGGACGGTATTGCCCTTCTGCGCTTTGTACAGAGGCGGCTGAGCGATGTAAATATGTCCCTGCTCAATAACAGGTCTCAGATATCTGTAGAAGAATGTCAGCAGCAGAATACGGATATGCGAACCGTCGACGTCGGCATCGGTCATGATGACAATCTTGTTGTATCTGAGCTTCGATACATCGATTTCATCCATAAATCCGCATCCGAACGCGGTGATCATCGATCTGATTTCCGCATTTTCGAATACTCTGTGCTGTCTGGCCTTTTCCACGTTCAGAATCTTTCCTCTTAACGGAAGAATTGCCTGGTAATGAGAGTCTCTTCCCTGCTTGGCAGAGCCGCCGGCGGAGTCACCCTCGACGATATAGATTTCACAGATCGAAGCGTCTTTGGATGAGCAGTCGGAAAGTTTGCCGGGCAGTGAACTGATTTCCAGAGAACTCTTTCTTCTTGTCAGTTCTCTTGCCTTTTTCGCAGCCATTCTTGCCTGTGAGGCAAGAGCAGCTTTTTCCATGATCGCCTTTGCCTGATCGGGATTTTCCATCAGGAAGCGTTCAAGCTGGGTGCCGAAGATATCGGAAACGATCTTTCTTACTTCACTGTTTCCGAGCTTTGTCTTTGTCTGTCCTTCGTACTGGGGATCCGGATGCTTGACGCTGATGATGGCTGTGATGCCTTCTTTGCAGTCATCAGTAGTCAGGTTGTCGTCTTTATCCTTCAGTACATTGGTTTCACGCGCATATTTGTTGATAATGCGGTTTAAAGCCATACGAAAGCCTTCTTCATGTGTACCGCCTTCAACGGTATTGATGTTGTTGCAGAAGGTATACACATTCGGATTGAAACCGTCATTGTACTGACATGCGACTTCAACCTGGATTCCTTTGTCATGTCCTTCGGAATAAATGATTTCAGGATGAACCGCGGTTCTGTTTTTATTCAGGAATTTGACATATTCCTTCAGACCGCCTTCATACATGAATTCATGATGGCGTTTTTCTTCTTTTTCTTCTCTTTCATCATTGAAAACAAGACGGATTCCCTTGTTCAGGAAAGCCAGCTGTCTCAGTCTGTCACGAAGGGTTTCATGATCATAGACAGTTGTTTCGGTGAAGATTGTCGGATCTGCCTTGAAGCTTACCTTGGATCCGTGTTTTGCAGGATCGCATTTGCCGATCACCTTCAGCGGTTCAACCGCATGTCCGCCGTTTTCAAAGCGGATGTAAAAGATGCTTCCGTCATGGAAAACAGAAACTTCCAGCCATTCGGAAAGCGCGTTTACAACAGACGCACCGACACCGTGCAGACCGCCGGAAACCTTATATGCGCCGCCGCCGAACTTACCGCCGGCATGAAGAACGGTATAGATTGTTTCGATCGTTGATTTGCCTGTCTTTTCATTCATTCCGGTCGGCATACCGCGGCCGTCATCTTCAACAGTGACGATATTGTTCTGATCGACTGTCACGGTGACTGTGGACGCATAGCCGGCCATTGCTTCGTCGATTCCGTTGTCTACAAGTTCCCATACCAGATGATGGAGACCTTTTGCGGATGTGGAAGCGATGTACATACCCGGACGCTTGCGGACAGCCTCCAGGCCGTCAAGGACCTGAATATCCGAATCGTCATAGGTATGCGTTACTTTTGTATCAAGTTCTTCGTTCAGAACAAGATCGGTTTCCTGTTCCTGGATTTCTTTTACTTCTTCACTCATCTTCCACCTCCTGAAACTGCCGCTGCCGTTCCGTTTTCAATCCGGAATTCACGGTAGTTTCTTTTTCTGATTTCTTCCGGAAAGGAAGTTGCCGTAATCAGACACTGATACGGTTCCTGCACCATTTCCAGAAGTTTTTTCTGTCTGGTTTCATCAAGTTCAGACAGGACGTCATCCAGAAGAAGAACCGGTTTCTTCCCGGTCTTTTTCCCGATATATCTCAGCAATGCCATCTTGAATGCCAGCATTGTCATTCTCTTCTGTCCCTGAGAAGCGGTCTGAATCACATTGACTCCGTCCTTCTCAAAAACAATATCTTCCCTGTGAATGCCGTTTAAAGTCATTCTGCGCTCGATATCACGCTGTCTTGATTCTCTGTGCATCTGAATCAATTCCGCTCTCAGATCGCCTTTATTTTCGATGCAGCAGCGGTATCTGACTCCGACATGAATGTCATCGCCGGAGATTTCCCTGTAGAGATCCGGCATGACCTCATTGACCGTGTCAATGAACTCACTGCGCATCCCCACTATGATTGTTTCAGCCTCAGCCATCTTTTCCTCAAGAACTTCCAGATATCTTTCATCTGTTTTTTCCTGCTTCAGAAGAACATTTCGTTCTCTGAGAAGGCTCTGATACTGATTCAGGCTCAGCAGATACTGCGGTGAGATCTTGGTGATCTCCTGGTTCATGATTCTTCTTCTTTCCCGCGGCTGATCATTGAAGATATACAGATCATCCGGAGCGAAGAGAACAACATTCAGCCTGCCGATGAAATCGCTGCTTTTCTTAACAGGATTGCGGTTGATAAGAAGTGTTTTGCCATGGTTATGAATAATCGCCTGGATTTCTGTTTCAGAATCGTTATCTTCAACCCTGCAGGCGATATCCGCAAACGGCATATCTTCTCTGATCAGTTTCTTTTCATCGGCAATCCGGTGGGATCTTGTCAGAGAAAGATAGACAAGACTTTCCAGAAGATTTGTCTTTCCCTGCGCGTTTTCTCCGGTAATGATGTTCATCCCTTCGCACAGGTCCAAAGACACATATTCATAATTCCGGAAGTTTCTCAGGCGCAGACTTCTGACAATCATTTCTCCACCGTATACTTTTTTCCTTCCACAGAAATCACATCGCCCGGATACAGCTTTTTGCCGCGGCGGTTTTCCTTTTCGCCGTTAACTTCAATATCGAGCTGCGATACAAGGATCTTCGCTTCGCCTCCTGTTGAGGCAATGCCTTCCAGTTTCAGAAACTGCTGAAGCGTGATGTAATCTGTCGTGATTTTTGCCATCCGATCCTCCTTCAGGGCCATAGAGAAAAAAAGCCTTCCTTATTATATCATAAAAAGCCCTGTTTTTCCCTTCTGACTGTGCCTTCTTTCAACTGAAAAAACGCTGATTTTATGCGCATTTTCTGCATATTTTTATCACCTCTGCAGAATCAAAAAAGGATACCTTTGAAAGGTATCCCGAAATGCTTATTTCCGTGTGTGAAATCAGTTGTATGTTCTGACCGGAAGAACCAGCTGAATGATTGTCTGGTCTTCTTCGCATGTCATGATGAACGGCTTCATTTCACCGGTGAAGCTGATCTTCAGCTCATTGCCGCGCAGTGCTCTTGCGGCTGACATCACATAGTTTCCTGCAAAGCTGATTTCAAGAGGTTCGCCTGTGAATGTTCCGGCAAGTGTTTCTGTTGATTCACCGATTTCCTGGGAGCGGTTGGAGAGAATGATCTCACCTTCGCTGAGAGAAAGACGGTTGATTGTCATGTTGTCATTCTTGATGAATGTTGTTCTGTCAATCGCATGAATCAGATCGTTTCTGTTTACGCTCAGAACATATTTGAATTCTTTCGGAATCAGTCTGTCTGTTTCCGGATATCCGCCGTCAAGCAGTCTTGTCTGCAGCAGCATATCTTTTGATTCAAACTGCGCTTTCTTGTCATTGAGTGAGATTGTGATTGTTTCATTCAGATCACCCAGCATGGTTCCCCTGACTTCATTGAGGCTCTTTGCCGGGATTGTGATATTGAAGCTGTCAGCCGACGCAAACGGCATTGTCTTTTTCGCAAGTCTGTAGGAGTCGGTAGCTGTGCAGCTGAGAATTCCGTTTTCAAGTTTGAAATTGACACCTGTCAGTACAGGTCTTGTGTCTTTTGCGGAAGCAGCGAATGCGGTCTGTTCAATGATGGACAGAAGCTCTGCTGCTGTAAGGGATACGGAAGAAGAAGGTTTTGTGAAGTCGATGGAAGGATAATCATCCGCTCTCATTCCGTTGATCTTGAATACAGCGGATCCGCCGGAGAATTTTGTCAGGGATCCGTCAATGACTTCAACCTGGATCTGTTCCGCATCAATCTTTCTGACAATTTCAAGAAGATATCTGGATTCAACGAGGATTTCACCCTCTTCGATGATATTCAGATTATTGATGTCATCTTTTTCAAGAACCCGGCGGATGGAAATATCTGCATCGCTTCCGGTAATGACAAGTCTGTTTTCTTTTGCCTCAACCTTGATCCCTCTCAATGAAGCCTGAGGTGAATTCGGTGAGATGGCATGCGCAGCGTCCTGAAGAGCTGCGAGAAGTTCGCTTTTTGCAATCGTAATGTTCATGGAGTGCCTCCCTGCTTATATGTAATATTTCTTTTTAAGACTTATTGTTATTAAGTTTGTGGATATTGTGGAAAACTCAGAAAAGTGCTGAATTTTCCTGTCTATTTTACCATTTTACGATGTTGAACAGAAGTGGAGAAAAAAGTGGACAGTTCTGCTTACACAATCATCTTTTTGATTTCTTCGATCGCGGTAGAGAAGGTTCTGTCTTCAGCAATCTGCTTTTCCACCTTTGAACATGCGCTCATAATCGTCGAATGATCGCGTCCGCCGAATTCATCTCCGATTTTGATATAAGGCAGATCCAGCATCTGACGGCACAGATAGATCGAAATATGCCTTGCGTTGGCAATATTCTTTGTACGTGTCTTGGATGTGATCTGCTGTCTGGTCAGACCGTAATAGTCAGCGACTGCTTTAATAATCTTCTTCGGTGAAAGACCGGTTTTATCCGATACAACCGCCTGGTTTTTCAATGCATTCATGACGGTTTCAAAGCGGATTGCGCCGCCGTCCTGCTGGAACTGGATCGCATAGAAAAGAACACGGTTCCACGCCCCTTCCAGATCTCTGACATTGCCTGAGAAGTTGGAAGCGATATAGGCAAGACCTTCTGAATCGACTTCATCGATGCCGTAGCCGTTCTGTTTGATCTTCATCTGCAGAATCGCAAGGCTTGTTTCAAATTCAGGTGAGTCAATACCGACGGAAAGTCCGCTGGAAAAGCGGCTGATCAGACGGTCTTCCAGACCTTTGATCTCCTTAGGCTGCCGGTCAGATGCGATACATACCTGTTTTCCGTTATTGACCAGTTCGTTATAGACGGTAAAGAAGACTTCATGAGACTTTTCTTTGCCGGCGAGGAACTGGATATCATCGACAAGAAGAAGATCGATACTATACATATACTGTTTAAATGCGTCGATTTTATTGTCACGGATCGCGTTGACAACGGTCTCAACGAATTTCAGAGACTCTGTATAATAAACTTTCTTGGTCGGATCTGCATTCAGAACGTAGTTTGCAATTGCCATCAGCAGATGGGTCTTGCCGAGTCCTGAATTTCCGTAGATGAATAAAGGGTTGAAGAATTTGCCGGGGTTCAGAGCGCATGCAAGCGCAGCTGCCTGGCTTTCTTTGTTGCAGTCGCCTACAACAAAGTTATCAAAAGTCCTGTCTTTCTGAATCGGCATGGAAACAAAGTCGGATTCATCATAAAGAGGAATCGGTTTCGTCAGAACAGAACGGTCAGGGAGTTCTGTTTTCTGATAAATTTCCACGATTAAAGAATGATCCAGTTTCAGAATATCGATCAGAGCGTTATTAACTATATCCGCCTGGCTTTTGATAATCTGTTTTGAAACTATATTCGGAGCCAGAATAATCGCCTTTTCGTCAGTCAGTTCATATAATGAACACGGTTCGTAAAAGTTGTTGATAATTTCAGGCTCGAGTATTCTGTTGTCAATAATGTATCCCAGCAGATTGTTCCATAGATCTACCAGATACTGATCTCTGTTTATACTCATTTTGGTGCTCCTGCCTGATGCATGCATAATGATGCATTATCAATTTTAGGCTCGCTGCAGAAGAAAATCCACTTGAAAATTGTTGAAAAAAAATTTATCCACAATATTTGAAAGTATAAAAAAATATTATGAATAAAGGGCTTTTTGAAGTTTTCCACAGTTTTCCACATCTTTGTGAAAGTGGATAAAAAGTGGAAAAAGATTCCACACTGTGAATAAGTCGGAAAAATGTTGAAAAGTAAGAAATGAAAAAATGAAACACACAGTTATAAACAATCAAAAATATTCGGTAAATAAAGGCTTTTTTGAACTTTCAACACTTTTCCACAGTTGTGGAAAACTCATTGTTTTGAAATGTGAGTTTCATGTGGAAATTCCATCGTGGAAACACACAGATCATGCAGAATAAACCGGTGTGGTTTTTCCACAATTCCTCTGTAAAGACAGTTTCACCGGAAAATAGCGGAAATCTGCAGGCGGATACCGGCACCGGGAATCATCATGACTGAAAGGTAAAAAAGACCGTTATGGAGATTAAGCGCTGATCAGGATTTATTACTTCAGGCAGCTGCCCGATCCGATAATACATTCATGCATGTTTATTAAAACCAACACCGGACAAAGATGATTTGTATTGGAATCATATTCAGTTTCCGATCCTGATGAAATAAAAAAAATCCGGATTGTCCGGATTTTTAAGTGATTCTTATTCTTCTGCTGCAGGTTCGCTGCTGTTATCAGGAGCGTATTTGATGCAGATGTGACGGGCTGAAGCTTCTCCTTCAGATTCTGTGCGGATGTTTCTCCAGTCATTGAGTGTTTTATGAATGACCTTGCGCTCATCGTTGGGCATCGGATCAAGTTCAACATCCACCTTGGATCTCTGTACCTGCTTGGCAATTCTCTTTGCCATGGAACGGAGTTTAGCGTAGCGTTCTTCTTTATAATGGTTGATATCGATCAGAATGTCGATTCTCTTTTTGAATTCCGCGTTGACAGCTGCTCTTACAACAGTGTTGAATGCTGCGAGTGTCTTTCCCATCTTTCCGATGAGTACTGCGTTGTTGTCAGCGTTGAGGTTGACGATGAATCCGTCAGTTCTTTCTTCAATTGCGACTTCAATATCCTGGTCGATGCTGGTGAAGAAATTTCCGAGATAATCAAACAGGAATTCCTTGACGTCATCCATATTGAAGACTTCCGCGGTAACGGAGTTTCCGATTCCGAGGATTCCCTTCTTTTCTTCTGTGACAGTGTACTGAAGATCTTCTACAGAACAGTTCTTTTCTTCTGCGGCAATCGCGAGAAGCTCTTCGAGAGTTTTTGCTGTATATACGGTCATCTGCGGGCACCTCCGGTTACAGGACTTCTGCTGTCGATAATTTTCTGAACGATTAATGTCTTAACGATGTTGACAAGTGAGTTGATTGCCCAGTAGAGGGACATCGCTGCCGGCCACATGAGACCGAATACACAGATCATACCCATCATATAGATCTGCATGATTGTGTTCTGACTGTTTTTAGCAATTTCCGGTCTGCGGTGATGCTTCGCAGCTTCCTGCTCGGCACGTCTCTTCTGCAGAATCTGAGGAATTTTCATGGAAATAAACTGGCAGACACCCATCACGATCCAAAGGATGACAAGTGTGAGGCCTGCTGTGTTTCCGGAGAAGAGGTTCTGGAAACCGGTCATCGGTGTTGTCTGAAGATCTGCGCCGAGGAATGTACCTGTCGCTACTGCGAATGAACGCTGTACGGACATATACATTGCCATGATAATCGGGAACTGAAGGAATGTTACCAGCATGACAGATCCGGGATTGATCTGATACTTGGAGTACAGAGCCTGCATTTCCTGCGCCTGGCGCATCTTTGCGGTCTGATCGTCACGTCCTTCGTATTTTCTCTGGATCTTTTCAAGTTCCGGCTGAATCAGCTGCATCTGCTGAGTGGCGATGGAAGATTTGATTGTCGCAGCTGCGAGAATACCGTTGACGATAATTGTGACAACTGCGATCGCTCCGCCTACGGAAATAACCGGGGCAAGCAGGTTGATGACATAAGACAGCGGATAGACGAAGATGGCACTGAACCAGTTTTCATTCTTCATGACATCCGAGAAAGAGGTTCTGACTGTATATCCTTCGACCTGCTCTTTCCAGATATAAATAATCTGGTTATTCGCATCACGAGGGATTGCACAGCCTGTCAATATTACAGCGGCAAACACCAGAGCTGCCACCATGAATATTTTCTTTCTTCTGGGGGTAAGCTTCATATTTTCTCCTTATTACGTAATAACTCCTACATTGTAGCTTTTGACAGCAGTTTTTCCAAGTTCTTTTTGTTCTGTTCAAATGTGTTGGAAAGATAGCCGAAACGGACAATCAGAACACCGTCAATTTTCTGCTGATCGAAGTCAATCAGGTCCTGACACATCATTCTTACCTGCCGTTTGATAAGGTTTCGTTTCACTGCGTTGCCGGTTTTCTTCGACAGAGTGATTCCGATTCTTCCCTCATCTTCTTTTTTAGGAAGCCAATAGAATACAAAAGAATGATTCGCCGCTTTTTTTCCGCTGTGAATCAGCTTCTGGAATTCTTCGTGTTTTTTTACTCTGTTTTTCTTTTTCATAAATCTCCGGCATTATTTCCTGTAGAAAAAAACCACCGTAAGGTGGCTTGTTAAGCAGATAAGACCTTTCTGCCCTTAGCGCGGCGTCTTGCCAGGACCTTACGGCCGCCGACTGTAGCCATACGGGCTCTAAAGCCATGAGTAGCTTTGGTTTTTCTCTTGCTTGGCTGGTATGTTCTCTTCATAATACATGCCACCTCCAGTCTTTTTACATGTAGAAAACAACGCGTAAATATATTAAGGTTTTAGGCTTGAAAAGTCAATTGAATGATTCAAAATGAGGGACATTTCACATAATTTCTCTTCAATTGATGCCAAAACAAAGAAAATCGGCATATTTCAGCCGATTATTTGATCTTGTAATATTCCTCTAATGTGTAGTTTTCACCGGCCTCATGAATCGCTTTTGCGACATCTTTGCCGATGTAGCGGTAATGCCATGGCTGGTAGGTATATCCGGTAACAGCTTCTTTGCCTTCCGGATAGCGCATGATGAATCCGTATTCCCATGCATGTTCAATCAGCCATTTGCCTGCGTCTGTATCCGCAAACGCGACGGTTGTATTGGTGCCGCTGGGTTCATCGCTGAAATCAAACGCAAGACCGGTCTGGTGTTCGCTGAAGCCGGCTTTTGCGATTGTTTTGTTCGCTTCCGCTTCGCCGACCATTCCCGCTCTGTCATTGAAATAGTCATCCTGTGTCTCATAGGAGATATATCCGGCAGTCAGATACAGGGTAACGCCGCTGTCGGAAGCTGCTGTTGCCATTGATTTCAGTGCGTCAGCTGCTTTTTCATTCACCTGAATGACATCGGAAGTACTGTTAATATAAGGAGTGACGAGACTTTCCGGGACATAAT
>CAMVGT010000019.1 GCA_947167125.1 uncultured Erysipelotrichaceae bacterium | reverse complement strand
ATTTTTATGCGGCAGGTCTGACGCTGCTGTTTATGGTAATCGTCAATCTGTCATCAGACCGTGTTCTTGACCGCGTGGATCCGGTCGAAGCGTTAAAAAGTGTGGAATAATCCCCATCTTCAGCAAACTTTAAGGGTGCCTGTCTTGTCTGGATGTTTTGAATCGTTTATTATTGAAAACAGTTAAACATCGTTTCATTTTCAGGGATAGAAGAATGGGGATTTTTCAATGAAAAGAATGATAGCTATGGCTGCGGCATTACTGATCACTGCCGTGGGTCTTTACTTTACGGTTTTCTCACTGAAGACCAAACTGTTTCTGATCATCACCGCGATCGGCGCACTGCTGCTGTTCGGTATCACGTTCTTTACCGGTCCGGACTGGGAAGACCGTGTCTGGTACAGCAAGCTTGGCAGAGTGCTCTGGATCATCTTTGTCTGCGGCGTCTTTTCCGCAGTCATCGGCGGCGCGCTGTTTCTGATCAATCCGCTCGGCAATGATGAAGGAACACCGATTGCCAATGTTTCCGAACATATCAATATATGGGGCAACGCGATTCCGGGCAACGACCTGGTTTCCAAACTGGATTATATGGAAGTCGAAGGAGAGCCGCCGGTTCCGATCGCACGCATGCGGTTTGAAAGGGCAATCGCCTCCAGCGAATATTCCGATATTCTCAATATTGTCGATACCTATACCTACACGCATGGAATCCAGGGGGAATATGATTCATCACTCTTCAACGATGAACCGTTTGTGATTCCGTATATTGCGGAAGATTCCAGAGACGCAGTCATTATCATTCCCGGCGGCGGCTACGCAATCCGCACCAATGAAGGTTCGGACGCGGAAGGCGCAGAGATCGCAAGACTCCTGAATGAAAAAGGAATCACCGCGTTTGTGCTCTGGTACAGAGCGAATCCGTATCCTTCACCGATTGCCGAAATGGATCTGCAGAGAGCAGTGAAATGGGTCAGGGCAAATGCGGATAACTATGGATATGACAAAAACCGTGTTTCACTGATCGGATTCGGCGCAGGCGGAAATCTTGCGGCTGAATTCATCAATAAGAGAATGGGTGAAAGCCTGCTTCCGGAAGGATTCACAGGCGATTCCATTGACTCGGCTTCCGATACCGTGGCTTCCGCGGCAATGATTTATCCGTTTATGAATTATAAGCAGAATGTTCCTCTTCTGTTTACACACTACAATTCCGATGAAGTCCGCAGCGCAACCGCAAGAGCGCAGCTGATGGAGGATACCGATCTGACCAAACAGTTCAATTCTGCTGAAATCCGTCAGTTTGTCAGCTACGGTACAAGCGACAAGCTTGTCGGTTCGCAGAGCGCAAAGGACTATATCGCTGCCGCACAGAATGCCGGATGCGATATTACCGAAAAGGCAGTCAATGCCGGACATTACTACAGCCCTTCCTACTACTTCGACGACTATATCGCCTGGCTGACAGCAGAGCCTGCTGAAGAAAAAGGCGAATAACAAAAAAGAAAAATCAGATAATTGTATTAAAAGGTAACAGTATGAAAGATTATTTCTCATTCGAATCAATCAGAGACAAAAACGGCGAGATCGTATGTTTCCATGTGACCATGATCGGAACCATTGAGGCAGACGGAACCGCAAGAATGCGGACGGACCTCGGAACCGATCAGGATAAGAAAATGGCATTCGGCAGACTGACGCTCAGAGGTCTTGACAAGAAGATCGCCGTTCTGACCGGAGAGACAAACAGCCGTGTCTGGTATCATTCCTACAATGAAGAGGACGGATCGCTTGATATCATCAGCTACACGGCAAGAGACTGGCGCGCTGATGAAGCATATCAGTTCAATGAAGGCGACCGTGTTCTGGTGGAAGGCAGAGTCTATATCCGTGACAACTCCGCCAATCCGGCAAGGCTGCCCGAACTCAGCGTGACTGCGACCGGACTGTTCCTGCTTGGAAGAAAGAGAAGACAGAGTTTCAACAGCGGACTGATTCCGCAGAAATAAAAAAAGAAGGCCGATGGAAAACAGCCGAACCTACATTGCGATAGATCTCAAGTCATTTTACGCAAGCGTCGAGTGCCAGGAAAGAGGACTCGATCCGCTGCGCGCAAACCTTGTGGTCGCCGATACCAGCCGGACAGATAAGACGATCTGTCTGGCTGTTTCGCCTGCGCTCAAGGCATACGGCATTTCCGGCCGCTCAAGATTATATGAAGTGATACGTGCAATTAAGGATATCAACCGCAAACGGCGGGAAAGAATCCGTTTTCAGCCGTTTCGGGGTTCGTCCATTGATGCGGTTGAACTGAATGAGGATCCGTATCTTGAATTAACCTATCTTGCGGCTGTTCCGCGGATGGCGCTTTATATTGAATACAGCAGCCGTGTCTATTCGGTTTATCTGCGCTATATCGCGCCTGAAGACATTCACGTCTATTCCATCGATGAAGTATTTATTGATGTGACAGGGTATCTCAAAACCTATAACATGGATGCCCATGAACTGGCACGGATGTTAATCAGAGAGGTGCTGAAGGAAACCGGCATCACGGCAACCGCCGGCATCGGACCGAATCTTTATTTATGCAAAGTCGCGATGGATATCATGGCCAAGCATATGCCGGCTGATGAAGACGGGGTGCGGATTGCGCAGCTGAGCGTGGAAGATTACCGGCGCTATCTCTGGACGCACCGGCCTCTGACTGACTTCTGGAGAGTCGGCAGGGGAATCGCAAAGAAGCTGGAAGCCAACGGCATGAACACCATGGGCGATGTGGCAAGAAAAGCGGCAGAAGATGAAGCATTTCTTTATAAGCTGTTCGGCATCAATGCCGAGTTCCTGATCGATCATGCCTATGGCTATGAAGATACATTGATTTCCGAAATCAAAGCCTATGAACCGGCAAGCAATTCGATCGGAAGCGGACAGGTTCTGATGAGTCCGTATTCATTTGAAAAGGCGGAGATCATTGTGCGGGAAATGACGGATTCCCTGGTGCTCAGTCTGGTGGATCATCATCTTGTGACGGATGGAATCATGCTTCATATCGGCTATGACCGCTCCTCGCTCGATGATGATTACAGCGGCAATATCAAAAAGGACTGGTATGGAAGAACCGTGCCGGAATCCGCACACGGCACTGCCAAGCTGAAAAGCAGAACATCTTCCTCGCGTCTGATTATGGACGCGGTGATCAGGCTGTATCAGCGCATCGCCGATCCTTCCCTGAGCATCCGGCGCATCACACTGACCGCGATCAATGTGGTCGATGCCTCCAAAGCGGCTGAAGAACCGGTTTATGAACAGATCAATCTCTTCAGCGCGCCTGTGGATCAGGCAAAGGAAGAAGAAAATAAAGAAGATCTGGAAAAGGAAAACCGGATGCAGAAAGCGATCATTGAGATTCAGAAAAAATACGGTAAGAATTCGGTGATCAAGGGCACAAGCCTGCGCGAAGGCGCAACCGGCAAAGAACGCAATGAGCAGATCGGAGGTCATAAGGCATGAGCGATGCTTATGAAATCCATGTGACGGATGAAATGAAAAAAGCCGCGGAAGAAGCTGAAAAGATCTATGGCGATCTTCTGCATGCGGACCGTCCGGTTTCCAAAAACCGCCAGCGGGCTCCGCGCACATCCCGTGCCGCCCAGTTTTCTCCGTTTGCGGCACTCACCGGGTATGATGCGGCAATCATCGAAACCGCCCGGCTGACCCAGGAGAAGCCGGAACTTTCCGAAGAACAGAAACAGCAGCTCGATTTCGCTTTGAATAAGGCCCTTGAATCACAAGAGCCCAGACAGGTCATGATTCAGTGGTTTCAGGCGGATGATCTGAAAAAAGGCGGATCCATTCTGCAGATAGTCTGCACCATCCGCAAGGTGAATCCTTCCGTTCTGATCACGGACAAAGGAGAAAGAATTCCGCTGGAGGATATTCTGGAAATCAGTGAAATCTGAAAAGGAAAAAAGGATATGATCTCTGAAATGTTCAGAAACCATATCCTTTTATTGTGAATGCTTATCTTCCGCCGAGCAGGGAATTCAGAATGGAGAACAGCGAGTTGACGTTGACCTGGCCGCTGCTGTAAACGCCGGTATTGGCATTCTGGTTCAGCAGTCCGAACAGGGACTGAGACTGTCCTGTGAGTCCGTTTCCGGAAAGGAAGCTGTTCAGGGAATTGTAGCTGTTATTGTAGTTGGATGTGCTTCCGCCAAGACCGAAGAGGTTCAGCAGGGAGTTGGAGCTCTGCGGTGCGTAGTACTGTGTTCCGTAGGAATTCAGACCGCTGTTACCGAACAGGCCGGAGAAGAGGCTGTTGGTGATGGACGGCTGTGTGTTTGTGCCGAGCAGGGAATTCAGCAGGCCGCCGGAAGAATATGTGCTGTACTGATTCTGCTGCTTCTTTTTGAACAGCTTCATCAGAAGGATGATCAGAATGATTTCCTTGAGCTGCAGCTTGCCGTCAAACAGGGCACGCAGAGCAGGGCTGTCTTTTGCCTTTGCTGCATTCAGGCCGCCGGCATAGTCCAGCAGTTCCTTCGCGTCGATGGCGCCTTCGGATTCACGGTAGAGCTGAACAATCTGGTTGTCATTGAGTTCTTTCAGGACGTCTTCCACTTCCTGTTCGCTGACTTCGCTGCCGAGGATTTCCTTTACAGGGGATTCTTTTTCTTCTTCCATCCAGGGCATACCGCGGGTGACGGGAGCTTCTTCTGTCTTCTTCCCGAGCAGTGCATCGAGAAGAGCGGGATTGCTGTCGACTGCAGCATAGACTTTTTCGATGTTGTTCATTATGTTTTTCCTCACATTTCCTGAATCCATTATAGCGCAATATTCTGCTGTTTGTACGCATGAGGTGCAGAGGGACACTGCGATCTTAAAGGACGCATCTGAGGGGATTTATACAGCTGAAAAAGGCATATATCTATAACATTGTTAGTTTTATCTAACAAAAATTGACATCGCTTCTTTCCGGAAACTAAGATGAGGAAAACAAGGAGGCTATTATGAATTGGTTATGTGCCAGATGTGTCGGATACGGTATCCTGATCGGAACCGCCGGCGTGAAGATTCTTGCGAGTGATGATGCAAAGAAGGTTTATACAAATGTCACGGCAGCTGTGCTGCGCGGTGTCGATTCCATCGCGGAAACATATGAAAATATCAAAGAAAACTGCGAGGATATTGTCAGTGACGCGAAGCTGATCAACCGTGACCGCTATGAGGCAAAGGAAGCGAAGCTGATTGAGGACGCAAAAGCTGTCCTGAAGGCAGAAAAAGAAAAGCAGGCTGAGTAGAGAGGATTCTGACTTATGAGATGCCGGATTCTCCATGAAAGTCCCGGCCGCATCCGGGTTCATATGATGCAGAGTTATATGAAGATTGAAGAAGCGGATCTGCTGGAGACTTACTGCAAAACACTCACCGGTGTCATAGACGCTTCGGTCAGCCACCGGACCGCGAATGTTCTGATCTGTTTTGAAGGAGACCGTGAAAATGTCATCCGGGCTCTTTCCGCATTTCATTATGAGGAACATGCGGATCTGCCGGTCATTGACAGCGGCAGGGAACTATCCGATGAATTTGAAAACCGGGTGATCCTGCATGTCGCAAAACGGTTTGCGAAACGGCTGTTTCTGCCGATGCCCGTACGCAGTGTTCTCACACTGCTGAAATCGTGGCGCTATATTCTGCCGGGAGTCAAAGCAATTCTTTCCGGAAAAATCGAGGTATCGGTGCTGGATGCGGCCACGGTCGGCATTTCCATGGCCTTGGGCGATTTTGATACCGCAGCCGATATCATGTTTCTGCTGGGTCTGAGTGAAATCCTGGAGGAATATACCCACCGCAAGTCGGTTGATGATCTTGCAAGATCAATGTCGCTGAATGTCGATCAGGTATGGCAGGTTCTGGATGACGGGACACAGATTCTTGTGCCGCTGCAGCAGATTCAGGCACAGGACCTGATCGCGGTCACCCGCGGCTCAATGATTCCCCTGGACGGGGTTGTGGATTACGGCAGCTGTGAAGTCAACCAGGCTTCTTTGACCGGGGAATCCATGCCGGTAAGCAAGCAGCCGGGTGCCTATGTCTATGCGGGCACGGTTGTGGAAGAAGGGGAATGCGTGATCCGGGTCATGGCTTCTGCAGGAGAAGGCAGATATGACCGGATTGTGTCAATGATTGAAGATTCTGAAAAACTGAAATCGGATACCGAAAACAGAGCGGCGAAACTGGCGGACGGACTTGTACCGTGGTCATTTGCGCTTTCCGCAGCCGCATGGCTGTTTACCGGCAATATCAAGCAGGCGCTCGCTGTGCTGATGGTGGATTTTTCATGCGCAATGAAACTTTCGCTTCCGATTGCGGTTTTGTCGGCAATGCGTCAGGCAAGTGAAAACGGTATGATGGTAAAAGGCGGCAGATTCATGGAAATCATGGCGGCAGCCGATACCATCGTCTTTGACAAAACCGGAACACTGACCTGTTCGGTTCCCAAAGTGCGTAAAACCGTGACATTCGGAAAGAATGAGGAAGCCGAAATTCTGCGCCTTGCGGCATGTCTGGAAGAACATTTCCCGCATTCAATCGCCAATGCGGTTGTAAAGGAAGCGGAAAGAAGAGGACTGATCCATGAGGAGCGCCATTCCAAGGTGGAATATGTCGTTGCCCATGGCATTGTCAGCCATGTGGAAGGAAAGCGTGTGCTGATCGGTTCCTGGCATTTTATTTTTGAAGATGAAAAAATCCCGCTGCCAAAACGGGAAAGAGAAAAGTTTGATGCGATTGAACCGGAATATTCCCATCTGTATCTTGCAATCGGTGGCAGACTGGCGGCTGTCATCTGCATTGAAGATCCGATCCGTCCGGAAGCTCCTGCACTGGTCAGGGGATTGCGGGAAAACGGCTTTGAAAGCATTGTCATGATGACCGGAGACTCTGAGCGCACTGCAAAAGCAGTCGCGCAGCATCTGGGTATTGAAGAATACCGCTCGGAAGTGCTGCCGGAAGATAAAGCAAAGTTTATTGAAGCAAGAAAAGCGGAAGGCCATACGGTGCTGATGATCGGAGACGGCATCAATGACACCCCGGCACTCTCGCTTGCCGATGCGGCAATCTCCGTTTCCTCCGGCGCGGCAATCGCAAGAGAGATCGCGGATATCACCGTTCCGGAAAGCAATATTGAACGTCTTGTGCTGCTGAGAAAACTGTCGGAAGCGCTGGAAAGAAGAATCGCGTTCAGCTACCGCTATATCATCGGGCTGAATTCCATGTGGATTCTGCTGGGACTGCTTGGGATCCTGCCGGCAGGCACGACGGCTTACCTTCATAACTTCTCGACACTGGCGCTGTCGATGTATTCCATGACGCCTTTAAAAACTGCCGGAAAACACTGAAATCTGAAAAAAGCGGAAAAAAATCCGCTTTTTTTGTGGAGATTGGGGTTTTCGCTGAAACAAATATAGCAGGAGGCCAATTCATGAAAGAAAAACTCATTGTCAAGGCAGGCCTTGTGTTTGCCTGCGCAGCAGCGCTTCTGCTGGTCAACTACTTCCTTTTCCAGCTTTATGTTTCCGAAAAACTAGGTCTGCAGGAAACCTATATCGCAGCCCATGATATCCTGCCGCGTCAGAAGATTGAAGAAAGCGATCTGGTTGCGGTCCGGATCTCTTCAAGATATCTGGCCGATCATGCGTATTGCACAAAAGAAGAAATCATCGGAAAGTATACGGATATCCAGGGCAAAATCCCTGCCGGCTCGCCGTTTTACAGATCCATGCTGTACAGCGAAAAGGACCTGCCGGACAGGGCTGCCGCGCAGCTGAAGGAAAACCAGGTTTCTTTTTCGATGGAAGTCGATGTGGCGGCACTCGGCGGGGTGATTGCCGGACAGAGGGTGGATGTGTTTGTGACAGTCGGGGCGCGTTCTGAAAATCCGGTGACCGGGTGTCTGCTGCGCAGTGTGCGGGTGATTGATGTCAAGGATCATAAAGGAATCAGTCTCGACAGATCTGAAAGCTCGGGCGTTCCGTATCTTGCGGAACTGGCGGTTGCCGGCAGCCATATTGATCTATTGACAATGGCAAAAACATACGGCACGCTGCAGCTTTACATGTCATCGGACGCGTACAATTCAGAGGCGGAGGCGGTTCTTGATACAGAATCCCCGATTACCGAATTCCTTGCGGGCAAAATCGCACAGCAGGTTTCCGGGCAGTAAACAAAGAAAAAGCCTTCCCGTCGGAAGGCTTTCGCATGGGGCGACTAGTGGGACTCGAACCCACGAGTGCTGGAGCCACAATCCAGTGTGTTGACCAACTTCACCATAGCCGCCATGTGCTTAAAGATAATAACACAAAGGAAAAACGAAAACAACAGGCAAAAAAAATACTTTTAATCATTATGACACAAACGCGTATAATACACGGTACAGGAGAAACTATGGAATTAACAGTCGCAGGAAAAAAGAGACAGGTTCTGATTGAATACAAGCGGATCAAAAACATCTATCTGAGAATCGGGGATGACGGATCGCTCAGGATCTCATGCAATCGGTATGTCACCCAGAAACAGATCAGGGAATTCATTCTTTCCAAAGAAAGCTGGATTGCCAAAGCTGAAACAAAGGTGCAGAACCGCACCGATCACTGCTCATACGGCCGGAACAATGAACCGGCCATGTGGCTGGGGAAACAGATGCGTGTCTCATGCGTTCCTTCTTCCCGCGATTATCTGAGCGTGGAAGAAAATGAACTGGTCTTTCATCTGCGGATTGACAGCGATGAAAGAAGAATGGCGGTTTTCTATAAGACAGCAGGGGAATATCTCAAAGAGATGATCCAGGTGCGCAGGGGAAGCCTTGATCAGTCCGTATGCGTCGCTAACCGCAGGCCGCTGCCGCAGATCACATTAAAATACATGACCAGCAGATGGGGCAGCTGCACGCCGGCAAAATCACGCATCAGCATTTCCGTCCGGCTGATCCATTTCCCGCCGGTATGCCTGGATTATGTCCTGACCCATGAATATGCCCATATTCTGGTCGCAAACCATTCCAAAGCATTCTATGCGGAGATCGCAAAGCGGATGCCGGACTACCGCAGAGCAGAGATGCTTCTGAAGTGAATGTAAAAAGTTACAGAAAAAAATCGGTTTCTTTCATAATTCTCACGCGATGTTCATAGAATTGCTATTGAAGAATCGGCGGTTTTCGATAAAATGTACTTAGGTAAGTTTTACCAGTTTGAAAGACCGGGGATGGCATAATATGAGATCGGGTAGAAAAGTTTTGATTGTATATGTGTCAGTGATCAGCACGGAGGATCGCGGTCTTTTAGGCAGGGTTGAAACAAAATCCGAAACAGTTTTTTAGATGGATGTATAGCGTCCATCTTTTTTGGTCAAAAAAACTTCAATATCTGATTATCATTAGGAGGTAAACAGTATGGATCAGACTAATCAGGAATTCTTTGATGCAGCGGCAAGCGGTGATTTCGCAAAGGTCTGCTCTGCGGTTGCCAAAGGGGCAAACGTCAACGTCGCCAGCGGTGACGGCCGTACAGCACTGATGAGAAGCGCAAAGCGCGGTTATGACGATATCGTCAGATATCTGCTCGACAACGGCGCTGATGCCAGAATGCGCGACAGAAACAACAAGACAGCTCTGATGGGCGCGGCGAAAAAGGGCCACGTCGATATCTGCAGAATGCTCGTTCACGCAGGCGCAGATGTCAATTCCCATGATAATAAGGGAAGAACAGCTTTAATGAGAGCAGCGCTTTTAGGCGAAAAGGAAGTTGTTGAATATCTCGTTTCCAAAGGCGCGGATGTCAATGCGGTTGACGAACAGGGAAGAACTTCCCTGATGGAAGCTGTCAACGGCTACAAGACAGACATCATCGAATATCTGCTCGCTAACGGCGCAAATATCAATGCCCAGGACCATAAGGGATGCACAGCTCTGATGAGAGCTGCATATATCGGCTATCCGAGTCTTGTCAATCTGCTGCTGGAAAACGGCGCTGATAAGGACATCAAAGACAATAATGCCAACCTGGCAATTCATTATGTCCGCAAGGAATGCCTTGCTGACCTAAAGGACATTCTGAAGTAAAAATCGGAAGGGAAGAAAACTATTATGAGAGATTATTTAGCGAATGAAGTCCGGAATGTCGTCGTTCTCGGCCATTCCGGCGCCGGCAAGAGCTCCATCGTTGAAGCCTGCCTGTATCACACAAAGGCAATCGATAAGTTCGGCAGGAACAATGACGGTACCACAGCGCTGAACTTCGATCCGGAAGAAGGCAAGAGAGGCCTTTCCGTATACTGCCATCTCGCTCCGGTTGAATGGAAGAACAGAAAGATCAACTTCATCGACACACCGGGCTACATGGACTATGAAGGTGAAGAAGCGACAGGCGTCACAGTCGGTGACAATGCCCTGATCGTCGTCAACGGCAAAGAAGGTATCGAAGCCGGTACTGAAAGAGCATGGAAGGAAGCTGCCAGAAAGAGAAAGCTGCCGACCATCTTCTTCATCAACAAGATCGATGACGAACATGCACATTTCGATCAGGTTTACGCAGCTCTGCGTGAAAAGTTCGGCAAGAGCGTCTTCCTGTTTGAAATGCCGATCTTCGAAGGCGGCAAGGTTGTCGGTTCCATCAACATTCTCCGCAAGAAGGCTTGGTACTATGCAGATCCGAAGGAACCGAAGGAAGTTCCTGCTGCTCTGGCTGACCAGGTTGAAGAATACTATGCAGAAATCAGCGAAGCAATCGCAATGGGCGATGATGAACTGATGGAAAAATTCTTCGAAGGCGAAGAATTCGATGAACACGAAATCGCAAAGGGACTCAGAATCGGAGTCAGATCCGGTGACATCCGTCCGGTTTACTGCGGAAGCGCAACCGGCCAGACCGGCATCGAAAGACTGATGGACCTCATTACTGAATACTTCCCGAGCTATGCTGAAAAGGGACAGATCACTGCTCTTGACAGTGCTGACAATGAAGTTAAGCTCGAAACAAATGAAAACGAAGCGCTCTCCGCATTCGTCTTCAAGACAGTCGTCGACCCGTTCGTCGGAAAGATTTCCTACCTCAAGGTTATGTCCGGCGTTCTCAACAGCGACAGCCAGGTTTACAACTCCAAAAAAGACGCTGCTGAAAAGATCTCTCAGATCTATGTTATCAACGGCAAGTTCCAGATCGGTGTCGGCAAACTGTTCACCGGTGACATCGGCGCTGTTGTCAAGCTGCAGAATACAGAAACAAACGACACACTGTGCCTCAAGAACAAGCAGGTTCACTATCCTGCAATCGAATATCCGGAACCGATGCTCGGATATGCAATCAGACCTAAGACAAAGGCTGACGAAGACAAGCTGTCCGTCGGTATCCGCAACCTCATGCAGGAAGACGGCACAATCAAGCTCGAAAACAATGCTGAAACACATCAGCAGGTTCTCTACGGACTCGGCGATCAGCACATCGATCTGATCATCTCCAAGCTCAAGTCCAAGTACAAGGTTGAAGTAGAGACAGAAACACCGATCGTTCAGTACCGTGAAACAATCCGCGGCAAGGCTGAAGCTCAGGGTAAATACAAGAAGCAGAACGGCGGCGCCGGCCAGTACGGTGACGTCTGGGTACGTTTCGAACCGTGTGACAGCGACGACATGGTCTTCGCTGAAGAAGTATTCGGCGGTGCCGTACCGAAGCAGTACTTCCCTCCTACAGAACAGGGTCTGCGTGACTGCATGGCCAAGGGCCCTCTGGCCGGCTATAAGGTAGTCGGTGTCAAGGCAACACTGTTCGACGGTTCCTACCATCCTGTAGACTCCAAGGAAGTTGCCTTCAAGGAAGCCGCAAGACTTGCTTACAACAAGGCAATGCCGAACGCTAAGCCGGCACTGCTTGAACCGATCGGAAAAGTCACTGTCATCGCACCGGAAGAATACACCGGTACACTGATGGGCGACATCACCAAGAGACGCGGACTGATCATGGATATGGCAGTCAACGACGAAGGCGATCAGGTCATCCATGCTGAAGTTCCGACAGCTGAAATGCTGACATACGCGAATGAACTCCGCGCTATGACGCAGGGCAGAGGCAGATATGTCATGGCATTCGACAGATACCAGACAGCACCGAAGGAAGTTGCTGACAAGGTTATCGCTGAAGCCAAGGCAAGACAGGCTGAATAATCATCAGATCAACAACAGGGGCTGCGTGCGCAGCCTCTGTTTTTCATTGCATTTCATACTCCTCTGAGCTAAAATGAATACGCAAATTTCAGCTGCCCGCGTGATGGAATTGGTAGACGTAGGAGACTCAAAATCTCCCGGTGGCGACACCGTGCCGGTTCGAGTCCGGCCGCGGGCACTATATTGCAAAGCGGCTGAAGGGGGAGAAATTCCTTTTTCAGCTGCTTTTCTTTTTTCCTGCAGGAGGTGTGTATGTATTTCAGAAACAGAAACGGAAATGTCATTCTGAGAAATGATGAAAAAACCATTGCCTTTTTCGATACGGCAGACGGAATCTGGAAAAAGGCTGAAGTGATTCCGGAAAATGCCGAAGAAATCACGGATGAAGAAGCCATGATGTATGAGACTGCATATTTCATTGCGAAAAAAGCGCATGAAGGACAGAAGGACAAAGGCGGAAATGACTATTTCACCCATCCGGTTACAGTAGCATCAACGGCACAGGGTTCCATGGTTTCCGTCATCACCGGACTTCTTCATGACACTGTGGAAGATACGGATGTGACACTGGAATCATTAAAGGAAGCAGGCATGAATGAAGCAGTGCTTGCCTGTGTCGACTGCACAACCCACCGGGAAAATGAATCCAGGGAAGCGTATCTGAAAAGGCTGTCCTTCAATACAGACGCAATTTACGTCAAGCTGGCGGATCTTGCCCATAACAGCGATCTTTCCAGAATCAGAGAAGTCAGAGAGAAGGATCTGAAAAGGGTTGAAAAATACCATCGGGAAACAGCGATGCTGAAAGAAATACTGAAAACAAGGCAGGAGGCAGAGTCATGATTTATCCATCGGTAATTGTTTCAAAACAGGGACAGGAATTCCTGGAAAAAGAGCAGATGTGGATGTACCGCAACAATCTGCTTTCTGCTGATGAAAACGCAAAGGACGGCGAACCGGTTTCCATTTTCGGCGAGGACGGGAAATTCATCGCTTCCGGCTTTTATTCGGAAGTGTCGCATGTGGCAGTCAGAATCCTGACACACAATGAAGCAGACACCATTAACCGTGCATTCTTTGAAAAGCGGATTCATGACGCTGTTTCCTTCCGCAGGGCTGTGGAACGGGAAAATATGACATGCGCGAGAATGATCTTTTCGGAAGCCGACCTGCTGCCGGGTCTGATCGCCGACCGCTACAACGACATCCTTGTGACACAGATCAGCTGCACCGGATTTGAAAAGCGGAAGGATATGATCTATGAACTGCTCAAAGAAGAATTCGCGCAGGAGGAAATACCGGTGCGTTATATCTATGAACGCAATGATATCGCTCCCCGCTTAAAGGAAGGACTGGAACAGTATCAGGGATTCCATGGGGAAGAAGGCATTGCGAAAACGGTTATTTCGGAAAACGGACTGAAGCTGAATGTCGATATTGAAAACGGACAGAAGACAGGATATTTCCTGGATCAGAAATCCAACCGTGTGCTCATCCGCAGTCTTTCCAAAGGGTTAAGAGTTCTTGACTGCTTCACCCATACAGGCGGCTTCGCTCTGAACGCGGCGCTTGGCGGAGCCAAAGAAGTGACGGCAGTCGATGTGTCGCAGACCGCGCTGGATCAGGGACTGGAAAATGCGAAGCTCAATCATCTGGAAGGAAGAATGAAATTCGTACAGGCGGATGTCTTCGAATATCTCGATGAGATTCAGCCGGATCAGTTCGATCTGATTATTCTTGATCCGCCCGCATTCACCAAATCCAGAAAAACGGTCATGAAAGCATACAACGGCTATAAGCGGATCAACCGCCGGGCAATGGAAGTGCTCAAAGGCGGCGGGTATCTTGCGACCTGTTCGTGCTCAAGATATATGGAAACGGATCTGTTTGAAAAAATGCTGAAGGAAGCGGCTGCTGAAGCAGGCGTGATCCTGCGCCAGGTTTCGGTTACTCAGCAGAATGCGGACCATCCGATTCTCTGGATTATGGACGAAACGTCCTACCTGAAGTTTTATATCTTTCAGATTATCTGAAACATAATGAAAAATTATTCTGAAACAAACTGTACACACATTTCAAGTGTGCTATAATGCGGTCACCGCGCTGAAGCGGGGGAAGAAGGAAACGAATATGTATAAAGTGAAAACACTGAATAATATTTCCGATTCATGCCTCGAGATTCTGAACGAAAAAGACTATGAGGTATCAGACAGTATCAAAAATCCCGATGCGATTTTTGTCAGAGCTTCCGATATGCATGGCTACCCTTTCAACAAGGAACTCAAATGCATCGGCAGAGCCGGCATCGGTGTCAATACGATTCCACTTGATGAATGCAGCGAAAAAGGAATTGCTGTATTCAATACCCCCGGCGGAAATGCCAACGGCGTAAAGGAACTGTTCCTGTTCGGCATCTCGATGGCCGGCCGTGACATCTTCAACGCTATGAAATGGGTATATTCCTATGATGATTCCGAAGGACCTGTCGAAGCGCGGATGGAAAAGATCAAGAAGCAGTTTGCCGGTCCTGAATATGAAGGAAAGACACTCGGCGTCATCGGTACCGGCAATGTCGGCTCCGCGGTTGCCAATATCGCGCTTTCCCTCGGTATGCATGTTTACGGCTATGACCCGTATCTTTCCGTTGATGCCGCATGGCATGTCTCCCGCCATGTCAACCGTGTTGACAATCTGGATGAACTGCTGAAGCGCAGTGATTTCATCACTCTTCATGTACCGCTCAAATCAGACACAAGACATCTGATCAACAGGGAATCGATCGCCAAGATGAAAGACGGCGTACGCATTATCAATTATGCCCGCGACGCGGTCGTGGATGAGGACGCGATCATTGAAGCGCTCAACAGCGGCAAGGTTGCCAAGTATGTCGCCGACTTCCCGACAAGAAGACTGATTGAAACGGAAAATGTCATCCTGACACCGCACCTTGGCGGAACCACCTATGAGTCCGAAGCCAACTGCGCAAGAATGGCTGCCCAGGAAATCAATGAATATCTCCGCTACGGAAATATCCGCAATTCCGTCAACCTGCCCAATGTCACACTTGAACGCAGCGGCAAGGCGAGAATCTGCGTGATTCATAAGAATCTGCCCGGCGTGCTTGCCCAGATCACAGCTGTTCTTTCCGATGACGGAATCAATATTGAAAACATGACCAACAAGTCGCTCGGCGAATATGCTTATTCGCTGTTTGACGTCAACTCCGATGTCGATGAGCACAATACGCTCCGTCTGAATGAAGTCCGCGGCATGATCCGTGTCAGAGTCATTCAGTGGGAAAAATAAAAACAAGGGGAATGAAGTATGGAACTTTCATTCAAAACCGGAAAACGGACGGAAACAGTTCAGATTGAAGACAGCAGACTGATGGGAATCCTTGAACCGGAAGACCTGCCTGAAGGAATTGATGAAAACGCAGTTGTCAAAGGCGCGCTCAAAGATCCCGTTGATTCAAAGCCTCTTCATGAACTCATCTCAAGCGATGAAACCGTCGCAATTATAACCAGCGATATTACAAGACCCTGTCCTTCCTGGAAAATCCTTCCTTCCATTCTGGAAGAACTGGACAGGGCAGGCGTGAAAAAAGAAAACATCACCGTGGTATTCGGCCTTGGCTCCCACCGCAGACAGACCGAAGATGAAAAGAAACATCTGGCCGGCGATGAGGTTTACGCACAGGTCAGATGCATTGATTCCAATCCCGATGACACTGTTCATGTCGGTACCACAAAGAGGGGTACACCTGTCGACATCGACAGAACCGTCATGTCGGCAGACAGAAGAATCTGCATCGGCAATGTGGAATATCACTATTTCGCAGGCTACTCCGGCGGCGCAAAGGCACTCATGCCCGGTGTATCCACACGCAGCGCGATTCAGGCCAACCACCGCTTTATGGTGACACCGGAATCCTGTGCCGGAAAACTGGAAGGCAATCCGGTCCGTGAAGATATCGAAGAAGCCGGCGCGATGGCAGGCATAGATTTCATCTTCAATGTTGTCCTGAATACCAAAAAGGAAATTGTCTACGCCGCTTGCGGCGATGTGACAGCAGCCCACAGAAAGGCATGCCGCTATCTCGATCAGTATTATCTGCGTCAGATTGATGAAAAGGCGGATATCGTCATTGTTTCCCAGGGCGGCGCACCGAAGGACCTCAATCTCTATCAGACCCAGAAGGCTCTTGACAATGCCGGTCAGGCAGTCAAAGAGGGCGGTGCCGTCATTGTCTGCGGAAGCTGTGCGGAAGGCTTCGGCGAATCCCATTTTGAAGAATGGATGCTGAAGTACAGAAATCCGCATGACATGACGGAAGAAATCCAGCGCAATTTCATTCTCGGCGCCCATAAGGCAGCCGCAATCGCGATGATCCGTGAAAAAGCGGATATCTATCTTGTCAGTGATATGGATCCTGAAACCGTTCGGAAAACCATCCTGACACCGGCATCCTCACTGCAGGAAGCCTATGATCTTGCATTAAAGACAAGACCGGACGCAAAGGTGCTCGCAATGCCCTACGGCGGCAGCACACTTCCCAGCATCAAATAGCAATCAGCTGCAGCGTATACACATCTGAAAAAGTGTATACGCTTTTTCTTTTGCATGAATACAGATCATCTTTTTTGTCTGTTACCGGAGATTTCTCAAAGGCATATAGTCAGAATGTATTTGAAAAAAAGGAGATTTATATGTCCGCAAAGGAATTATTCAGCAATACGGCTGAAAGGGAGGCTGTATCGCTGCTAACAGGAAAACTGCTGAAAAAGCTGAACAGAACAGAAGATTATACAGAACGTTCACAGGTGTACGCATCCATTGCCGAATTTGCCCGCCGCTTCTATGGCGATGATACGGAAACTGCTGAATCAATCAGCGCGATCAAAGAATATGTAAGCCATCCGGAAAACAAATGGATGAGGCTGATCAACAGCGTCATTGATGAAGCGGATCCGGAATATGCGAAAAACTTTCTCAGAACGCTTGGATATGAAGCGTTTCTGAACGGCACAAAAACAATCCGCAGAAGCCGTGAAATCCATCACTGCAATATCCCGTGGCTGATTCTGTTTGATCCGACCAGCGCCTGCAACATGCACTGCATCGGATGCTGGAGCGGAACGTACGGCCGCAAGAATTCTCTTTCATTTGAAGATATGGACCGGATTGTAACAGAAGGAAAACAGCTCGGCACCCATCTGTTTTTCATGACCGGCGGCGAACCGCTTGTAAAGAAAAAAGAAATCCTGAAGCTGTGTGAGAAACACAGGGACTGCTTCTTCGCCGCTTTTACCAATTCCACTCTGATCGATGAAGAACTCTGCGAAAAAGTACGCAGACTCGGCAATCTGACTTTCCTTCTTTCCATCGAAGGAACTCCTGATACCAATGACGCAAGAAGAGGGAAAGGCCATTATGCGGCTGTGATGAAGGCAATGAAACTCCTCCGTCAGCACGGAATCATTTTCGGAACTTCGATCTGCTATACAAAAGACAATATCGAAGCGGTCACCAGCGATGAATTCTTTGATCTGCTGAGTGAAAACGGTGCCCATTTCGGTTTCTATTTCCATCTCATGCCGGTAGGCAACAACGCCGCACCTGAACTGATGCCGACTCCTGAGCAGCGTCTTTACATGATTCACCGCCTGCGTGAAGTACGTTCTGAAGAAAACAGACATGCATTTTTCCCGATGGATTTCCAGAATGACGGCGAAGCGGTCGGCGGCTGTATTGCCGGAGGAAGAAATTATTTCCATATCAACGCTTCCGGTGACGCGGAGCCCTGCGTATTCATTCATTTTTCCAATACAAACATCCATGATCACTCCATCCTTGAAATGCTCAAAAGCTCGCTGTTTATGGCATATCATGAAGGCCAGCCGTTCAACCGGAATCATCTGAGACCTTGTCCGATGCTTGAAAACCCGCAGCTGTTAAGGGAGATGGTAAAGAAAACAGGTGCACACCAGACCAATGAGGAATCACCGGAAGATGTTGACCATCTCTGCGCAAAATGCGACAGATATGCCGAAGAATGGGCGCCGTATGCGGAAGAAGAATGGCAGAAGGAAACACATGCCGTACCGCCCTATGAAAACTATTCTGAAGAAAAGCGGAATCATCCTGAGCTTGCAGGATTTGAACATGCGGACGGGACCGTATCCATCACACTTCATCATTGATAACCGGAGATCTTTCCGGTTTTTTCTTTCGGGCATGACATTCGTACTATAATAATCGGTATAAAAAGAAAGAGGAGAAAACCATGCCTGCTGTCAGTGTGATTGTCCCGGTTTACAATGCGGAAAAAGCGATCCGTAAATGCATCGAAAGTGTTCTGAATCAGGATTATGACGATTTTGAACTGATCCTTGTGGATGATGGATCCAAAGATAACAGTCCTGCAATCCTGGATGAATATGCCGCAAAGGATGAAAGAATCAAAGTTGTGCATAAGCCGAATTCCGGTGTCTCCGCAACCAGAAATCTTGCGCTGTCCATGGCGCAGGGTACCTATATCCGCTTTATGGATGCCGATGACTGGATGGCGGATGATTCCCTGAGAATCATGGTAAGGGAAATGGAAGAAAAACCGTGCGATCTGATTGCGGCAGGTTTCTATCGGGTTGTCGGCGACAGAGTCGCGTTCAAGAGCTCGATTGATGATGACCGTGTGCTGACGCTTCAGCAGTATGCCGAATACATGATGGACAATCCGGCAGACTATTATTTCGGTGTTCTCTGGAACAAGCTGTACAGACGCGACCTGATTGAAAAGTGGAATGTCCGCATGGATGAAAGCCTGAGTTTCTGTGAAGACTTTATCTTCAATCTGGAATATCTGCTTCATGTCAGAACAGTACGCGCTCTGAATGTTCCGGTTTATTACTATGTCAAAACCGAAGGCAGTCTTGTCGCGCAGAATCTGAATCCGGCAAAGATCGTGGAAATGAAGCTGAGCGTCTTTACCTATTACAGCCGCTTCTTCAAAAACATCCTCGATGAAAAAGAATACCGCGCCCAGCGGATTTCCATCGCAAGATTCCTGGTATCGGCAGCCAATGATGAAATGGTGATCCCGATGATGCCCGGCACAAGGAAACTCGGAGAGGAAACGGTAAAGGCTTCTTTTGAAGGAAACAGCGTCAGTCCGCTGCTGTCCTCCTATTATGAAAGAAAGCTGTTTGAGCGCTATCTCAACACCATCGCGATTGCCAATGATCTTTCCATCCGTGACGCATGGGTCTATGCCGCTCTCTGCTTCGGAGGACCGTCGCAGTCCGCCCGCAGCATTTCCGATTTCACCGGGATTCCGCTTCTGAATGTCATGGCGTCTCTGGAAAAACTGACATTGAAGGGCGATATCGATATGAAATATACGGAAGGGCAGATGACACCGCTGCTGCGTCCGGTCAACGCCGCGATGCGCAAGGATATGGAACAGGCTGCCGAAGATCTTGTGTCGGCAATGACGAAAGGGTTCAGCGCAGAAGAAAAGGAAGAATTCCTCAGAAACTCAGCGCGGGCAGTGGATAATATGAAGGCCATCATGAAAGGAAATCAGCCGGAATCGGAATGATTTCCCTTTTTTTCGTCTTTTTTTGTGGAGATTGCGTTTTTCATTGCAATAACCGATATAGACAGGCCAAAAGGAGGAAAGATATGAGTGATATCAATGAAGTTCATCTGACCGGTGTAATCCTGAAGGAACCCAACCTTCGCAGAACCAGATCCGAAAACATGATGTGTTCCTTTCAGATCGGCGTAAAGCGCAAGGAACCGAGCCGTTCCCGCGATTTCCTCGATATTGTTGTATGGGAGCCATTAGCCTCAGAGGCGGGAAATGCGTACCACGCCGGCGACCGTGTGCGCATCAGAGGCAGACTGCAGAAAACCAACTACGTGGGATCTGATGGCCGCAAGCGTGTCACCACACAGATTGTCGCAGAACAGATGGAGGGACTTCCTCAGGAACTGTTCGGGGAACAGAACGATGCCATGGAGAGCGCCGCATGAAACAGAAGCTGCTGTTCGCTGCGGCTGCTGTCTGTTTCATCCGGGCGCTTCCTGTTTCGGCTGAAAACCGGATGTTTCATGTGACTCTGCATGCGGAAGGATTTGTCAAAGATGAGCATGCGGAAACGTATGTCGATGTTCTGGATGCGCAGGATGGGGAAGTTATTTCCTTCCCGCTTCAGTCGGATACGGCTGAATTCTCTCTTGAAAGAAACAGGGAATATGTGATCTCGATCAGCGATCCGCCTTACGGCATGATGCCGGACAGGGAAATCTGGATTGCGGAAGAGGAAACGCTTCATGATCATACGGAAACCATTCAGCTGAATCCGTTTTCAGCAGCGGTGTATCAATACATCGCTGATACCGATCTGTTTGCGGAAGGCGGAAAGCTGGAAATCCGTGATGAAGCAGATGAGCTGTTCTGCTCATTTGTGCCCCGCGCAGACGGGAAAGTGATGGAAACCGTACGAAATGAAGAAGGGGAAGAGGAAGAAAAAGAAGTTCTCTTTCCGGCCGGCGCTTCCTTTGTGATTGTGCAGAGTGAAAAAGCGGAAGGCTATGAACCCGGGTCCAGGAAAGCAATCTCAATTCCCGCCTTCATGAAAGAAATCAAAGAACCCTTGAAATTCCCATATTTCCTGAAGGAGGAACCGGACTATGAATATCCTGCGCCTCCTCCTTCCGAATGGCGCTCGGATCTGATTGTGCCCTCAGATCCGCCTGCATCGGATGAAAAGGAAGAGGAAGAAAAAGAAGAAACGGTAACTTCCGAAAAAGACACAGCGGAGTCTTTGGGAGAAAAACCGGATGTCAGTGCTGTGATTATGCAGTATCTCGGCTTAACGGAGGAACCGGAATCATCTTTCTTTGAGAAAGAAGAGGAAGAAGTGCCTTCACGGAAATGGAAAGCGGGTTTCTACATCCGGATGACAGACGGACAGAAGAATGCCATCACCGGCGCGTCGATTGCGGTTTATGACGCCGAAGGGCATCAGGTTGATGCCTGGGTGACGGACGGGCGCGATCATCTGGTTCAGAATGAGCGCATCGAAAAGGGAAAGACCTACACCGTGCATCTTCTCAAAGCAGCGAAGGGATATGCCGGTTCAAGCGTCGACATCGAGCATACCGCCATCAGTGTCGCAGGACCGGACTATCCGGTAATCGAAATGACAGACCGGCTGAAAGCAGCGCCGGCCGTACAGAGTGAGGTGAAGAAAATGAAAAAAGCAGCAGACGGACTTGTGTTTTTTGCCTTCGGGGCATTGATCGCGGCGGCAGCGGGAATCGTGCTTGCATACCGCCGTCTCCGCCATTCCGCCTGACGGAATGAAACTGTTTTCATTCGGATGAAAGAATTCACATTTTCTGTTGACTTCAAAAAAGCGGATGGTATGATTGTATCAATCAAAAAAATGGTGATGACGGGAAACAGTAGACAGGGATCTGTTTATCAGAGAACTTCCGGCCGGTGAAAAGGAAGCTAGACAGACCTGCTGAAACACATCCCTGAACCGCATTTGCGAACGGAAACAAGTAGTGAATGACGCGGGTGCGCGTTACAGCACAGAAGTATGACTGTACTTCATGAGACCGTCTTCGTGAGGAGTCGGTGAATCCGGGTGGAACCACGTTTGAAAGACGTCCTGTGTACGGACGTCTTTTTTGGTAAAAAGGAGAGGCGAAATGAAACAGATCCAGATCCCTTCCGGCATGCGGGATATTCTCCCGTCTGAAAGCCGGGCAAAGGAAGAGCTGAAACAGAAGATCAGCGCTGTCTATACATCCTATGGCTATCAGCCCATTGAAACGCCGCTGATTGAATTCTATTCAACCTATCAGAACACCTTTACATCCCTGAAAGAGGAAACACTCTATAAGTTTGTCGATGAAAGCGGTCAGCTGCTGACACTCAGAACGGATATGACACTCCCGATTGCGCGGGTTGTCGCATCCCGCTATGAGGCCAATGATCTGCCGCTGCGTTTCTGCTACTGTTCAGATGTATACAAGGTGAGACAGAATTTTGCCGGCAAGCGCAATGTCGTAACGGACTGCGGCGTGGAACTGATCGGACTTGACAGCAGTGCCGATACGGAAGTTCTCTGCTGCGCGCTCGATGTCATGGCGGCCCTTGGCGTCAGTGACTACACGCTGGAAATCGGAAACAGCGAATTCTTCCGCTCTGCGCTGCGGCTTGCGGGGATCGGTGAAGAAGACGGAAAGAAACTGGCGGATCTGGTTGACCGCAAGGAGATGCCGGCATTGAAGCAGTTTGTGAATTCACTGGATCTGGATCAGGCACAGAAAGAATTCTTTGAATGTCTGCCGCTGCTCTGCGGAAGCGATGCTCTGGAAAAAGCGAAAGAAGTCAGCTTTGCGGATGCGCTGCGGACAGAAGCGGATTCCCTGATCCGTCTGAAGGATACGCTCTATGAACTGGGCTATGACGGAAAAGTGACATTTGATCTCGGCAAGGTGCCGCATCTTGATTATTATACGGGTATCATCTTTGAAGGCTATATCAGCGGAATCGGAACCGGCGTTCTTTCCGGCGGCCGCTATGACAGTCTGTTAAGCAAACTGGGACGCGACATGCCGGCGATCGGATTCGGCGTCAAGCTGGATTATCTGACAGACATGGTCAAAAGTGAAAAACCGTCTGTCACTAAGCTCTATTATCCGTATAACCGGCCTGCGGAAGCGATGAAAAAGGCAAGAGAATTAAGAAAAGAAGGACCTGTTGAAATGATTCCTGCCGCATGCAGTACAATGGAGGTAGTGAAATGAGTCTGTCAGTCGCATTAACAAAAGGACGTCTGGAAAGCGGCACTGTCGCAATGCTGGAACAGTGCGGCTACGGGACGGAAAAGCTGAAAAACAAAGGCCGTGCCCTTGTTTTCCCTGATACGAAAAAAGATATCCGCTATTTCCTTGTCAAAGCCAATGACTGCATCACCTATGTCGAACATGGCGTGGCAGACATCGGGGTTGTCGGCAAGGATACTCTCATGGAAGGCGGCAAGGATTATTATGAGATGCTCGATCTGAAGATCGGAAAGTGCCGCTTTATCGTAGCCGGCCTTGCCGGAAACAATCCGCTGGAAAAAAGCGGGCACATCCGCATCGGCTCCAAATATCCCAATGTCGCCCTGGAATATTTCCATTCCCGCGGCAAGGACATTGAAGTCATCAAAATTGACGGCTCAGTGGAGCTGGCACCGGTGCTCGGCTTAACCGACGGAATCGTCGATATCATGGAAACAGGCGCGACATTAAAGGAAAACGGGCTGGTTGTATACGATACAGCTTATGAACTTTCCGCCCGTGTGATTGTAAACAAAGCAGCTTTCAAAATGAAACGGGATGAAGTGATGGCTTTCATCCGTGACCTGGAAGGAGTGGTAAACAATGCTGAAGAGAATTGACAGAACCGCCACAAAGCAGTTAAGAGACTATCTTGATTCAAGATCGCAGGAGATTTCCGCAGAGATCCTCGCAAAGGTTTCAGGCCTGATTGCAGATGTGCGCAAGCGCGGGGATGAAGCGCTCCGCGATTATACAAAGCAGTTTGATCACATTGACATTCAGGATTTCCGGGTCAGTGAAGAAGAAATCGAACGCCTTTCCGCAAAGTGCGATCCGTTCTTCATGGAATCGATGAGAAGGGCGAAGGAAAATATCGAATACTTCCACCGTGCCCAGATCCAGAATTCCTATCTGCAGCAGAAGGAATACGGTATCTTCCTTGGCCAGCGCGTGCTTCCGCTCGATACGGTAGGCATCTATGTGCCGGGCGGCAGAGCGCAGTATCCAAGCTCCGTACTGATGAATGCCATTCCTGCGCATGTGGCAGGGGTAAGACGGATTGTCATGGTGACCCCGCCCAACAGCGAAGGTACCATCAATCCCAATATCGCTTTTGCGGCAAAGCTTGCCGGCGTCGATGAAATCTATACAGTCGGAGGTGCCCAGGCAGTCGCGGCACTGGCGTATGGAACCGAATCGATTCCCTGCGCGGACAAGATTGTCGGCCCGGGCAATATCTTTGTGGCGGCCGCGAAAAAGCTTGTCTACGGAAAAGTCGATATCGATATGATTGCCGGACCGAGTGAAATTCTGGTCATCGCGGATGAAGGCGCAAATCCTGTCTATACAGCCGCGGACCTGCTTTCCCAGGCGGAACACGATCCGATGGCTTCCGCGATTCTTCTGACCACCAGTGAAAAACTGCTCGATGAGGTGAATAAAGAACTGGAAATCCAGTGTGCGAAGCTGCCGAAAAAGGAAATTGCCGGCGCTTCGATCCGCGATTACGGAACATCGATTGTCTGTGATTCCATTGAGGAGTGCATTGAATTCTCCAACGCAATCGCGCCTGAACATCTTGAATTAATGGTCGGCGATCCGATGAAATATCTAAATCTGGTCAAAAACGCAGGTTCGGTATTCTTAGGCTACTATACATGCGAATCGATCGGCGACTACTTCGGCGGCACCAACCATGTGCTTCCCACCAGCGGCACAGCCCGTTTCTCAAGCGCCCTGGGTGTTGACGCATTCATCAAGAAATCATCTTTCCTGTACTACACAAAAGAAGCGATTGAAAACTATGAACAGTATATTGTTTCAATGGCTGAAGAAGAAGAGCTGCAGGCGCATGCCAACGCGGCGAAAGTGAGAATGCCATGAAAGAGATTCAGACCTACGCAGCTGCCAAAAGCAGCGGCATCCTGCTGAATGCCAATGAAAATCCGCTTGGCATTTCAGATGAAATCCGGCAGGAAATTCTGGACGCCGTCGCAGAGATTGATTTTGCACGCTATCCCGATTCCGACCAGACGGAACTGCTGGAAGCCTACGGTTCCTTTATGGGCATTCCGTCAGAATGCCTGCTGGCAGGAAACGGATCGGATCAGATGCTCGGCTTTGTGATCGGGACGTTTCTTGGAAAAGGGAAAAAGCTCTGCACCCTGAGCCCGGATTTTTCGATGTATGACTATTACGCTTCCGGCTATGAAGCGGAAGTGATCAAATTCAAAACGGAAAAGGACGGTTCCTTCCGGCTGGAGAATTTCATCTCCTTTGCCAAAGAGAACGGTGCCGATATGATTCTGTTTTCCAATCCGAACAATCCCAGCGGCAAATGCCTTCCGATCACGGAAATCGAACAGATCGCCGATTCCTTTCAGGATATCCCGGTCGTGATCGATGAAGCGTATATGGATTTTTCGGATGAGACCAGTGCCCTGACACTCATCGACAGCTTTTCATCGCTTTATGTGACAAGAACACTGTCCAAAGCATTCGGCATGGCCGCGATCCGTACCGGTTTCCTGGTTTCCAATGCGGAAAATATGAAAAAGCTGAAGGCGCAGTTTGTGCCTTACGCGCTGAACAGCGTTTCCATGAAAATCGCCTCTGTGGTCTTAAGACATGGCGACGAAGCAGGAAAGCAGATTGAAACAATCAAGGCGGAAAGAAAGCGCGTCTATGAAGCGCTGAAGGATCATCCGAAGATTGAAATCCATAACAGTGAGGCAAACTTCCTGTATGGTTTTTCCAAAGAGAAGGATGCCATGCTTGAACTTCTGAAGGAAGCAGGTGTCACGATCCGCAATTATAAAGGAACCGATGCCTTCCGTATCACCATCGGTAAAAAAGAAGAAAATGATATTGTGCTCAAAGCACTGGCAGAATTCGGGGAGGGTTTATGAGAACAGCCTCTGTTGACAGACGGACAAAGGAAACGGATATCCATTGCGAACTGAATCTGGATACCGCCGGCAAAGTCCGCATCTCCACCGGGATCGGATTCTTCGATCATATGTTAACGCTGCTCGCGTTCCATGGCGGTTTTTCGCTGGTGATGGAAGCGGATGGCGATCTCGATGTGGATGACCATCATACAATCGAAGACTGCGGCATTGTTTTAGGCCAGGCATTCCGGCAGGCGCTGGGCGAAAGAATCGGCATTGAGCGCTACGGCACTTTCACACTGCCGATGGATGAGTCGCTCGCGACGGTCAGCCTGGATATCAGCGGCAGACCGTATCTTGTGTTCAGCTGCGAATTCACCCGCGATTCCATCGGGATGATGGCAAGCGAGATGGTGGAAGAGTTTATGCGTGCTTTCGCTTTCAACGCAGGCATCACACTGCATGTCAACCTGCATTACGGAAAGAATGACCATCATAAGGCGGAAGCAGTTTTCAAAGCGCTCGGCCATGCCCTTAAAATTGCCATGAAAGTGACTGGCGACGGGGTGGCCTCAACGAAAGGAATGCTGGAATGATCGGGATTATTGACTACGGCATGGGCAATCTGCGCAGCGTGGAAAATGCGCTGAAAGCGATCGGATGTCAGTCTGTGATTTCCGATGATCCTGCTGTGCTGGATCAGTGCGAAAAGCTGATCCTGCCGGGAGTGGGAGCCTTCGGCGACTGCATGAAGAATATCGTTGAGCGGGGGCTGGATTCCTATATCAAAAATGCGGTTTCGAAAGGAATACCGCTGCTTGGAATCTGCTTAGGCATGCAGATGCTGTTTGAAGAAAGCGAAGAAAAAGGACTGCATCAGGGACTTGGATTTCTCAAAGGCCGCATTGTAAGGATGGAAACGGATCTTCCTGTTCCGGAAATCGGATGGAATGAACTGGAATGGAATCAGGAAAGTCCGCTGCGTGAACTGCTCAGCGAACATCCGTATGTTTATTATGTGCATTCCTATTGCGCAGGCGATATGAAGGAAGAAAATCTGACTGCTTATTCGATGTATGGCGACATCCGTGTGGCTGGGCTTGTGCAGGGTGAACATGTGATGGGAACACAGTTCCATCCGGAAAAAAGCGGTGAGGACGGACTTAAGATTCTCAGATATTTTGCGGAGGTGTTTTCATGATTATCATACCGGCAATTGATATGATCTCCGGAAAGCCGGTCAGGCTCTATCAGGGAGATTACGCAAAAAGCGAAGTCGTTGCGGAATCGGTCAGAGATACCGCACTCTCGTTTGAAAAAGCAGGAGCCTCCTATATCCACATGGTGGATCTTGATGGTGCTAAAAGCGGCAGCAGGGAAAATGCGACGCTGATCGCGGAAACCGCTTCTTCACTGAACACACCGTGCGAAGCCGGCGGCGGCATCCGTACAATGGCGGATATCGAATGGTATCTGGAACACGGCATTTCAAGAGTGATTCTAGGCACAGCGGCTTTGAAAGACGATGAACTTCTCAAAGAAGCGGTCAGCCGCTATGGCGAAAAAATTGCTGTCGGCATGGATTGCCGCAATGGCTTTGTCAGCACGGAAGGCTGGCTGAATGACAGCGGCGTCTACTATCTGGATTTCGCGAAGCATCTTGAAGAAGTCGGCGTAAAGAATATCATCTTTACCGATATTTCCAAAGACGGAACCCTCAGCGGTCCGAATCTGGAAATGTTAAAGGAACTGAAGGAAACCGTCAGCTGTGATATTACCGCAAGCGGCGGCGTGCACAGCCTGGAAGATATTCAGGCGCTCATTGATCTTGGCGTCTATGGCGCGATTGTCGGCAAGGCAATCTATACCGGCGATGTGAATCTCGAAAAAGCCATTGCCATGTGCAGGGAGGCTTTATGATTACAAAGCGGATTATTCCCTGTCTTGATGTCAAGGACGGCAGGGTGGTCAAAGGCGTCAACTTTGTCGGCTTAAAGGAAGTCGGCGATCCGGCTGAACTGGCAAAGCGCTATTATGAGCAGGGCGCGGATGAACTGGTTTTTCTGGATATTACCGCAACCCATGAACACCGTGATACGATGGTGCACATCGTGGAAAAGGTCGCTGAACAGGTCTTTATGCCCTTTACGGTCGGCGGCGGCATCCGCACGGTGCAGGATATCAAAGCGATCTTAAGAGCAGGGGCGGATAAGGTGTCGCTCAATTCCGCGGCGGTGCGCAATCCGGATCTGATCAGAGAAGGGGCATCCCTTTTCGGCAATCAGTGCATTGTGCTGGCGGTCGACGGAAGAAAGCGCGAAAGCGGGGACGGATGGAATGTTGTGATCAACGGCGGCCGCATCGATACCGGTCTTGACGCAATTGAATGGATCAAAAAAGGAACCGAGCTCGGTGCAGGGGAAATCCTGCTTACCAGCATGGATGCCGACGGCACAAAGAATGGCTTTGACATCCCGTTTCTTAAAGCGGTGAGAAAAGAAGTCCATGTGCCGGTCATCGCAAGCGGCGGCTGCGGAAGCCTGGCGCATTTTGCGGAAGTATTTGAAGAGGACGCTGCGGACGCGGCGCTTGCGGCAAGTCTGTTCCACTATGGCGAACTGACAGTCGGCGAAGTCAAGCAGTATCTGAAAGAGATCGCAGTCAGGTTATGATTCAGATTGATTTTGAAAAAGGAAACGGCCTGGTTCCGTGCATTGTTCAGGACAATACAACCGGTCAGGTGCTGATGCTGGCGTATATGAATGAAGAAAGCCTGAAAAAGACGGTGGAGACAAAACTGGCAACCTACTGGAGCAGAAGCCGCAATGAACTCTGGGTCAAAGGCGAAACAAGCGGTCACTACCAGCATGTAAAGGAAATCCTGGTGGATTGCGATGAAGATACCATTCTGATCAAGGTGGATCAGGACACAGCAGCCTGCCATACCGGCAAATATTCCTGTTTCTACCGCAATCTCGATGGCGAGGAGGTTTTATGAGCGAACTGGAAAATCTGTATCAGACTGCCCTGGAACGGAAAAACAATCCGGAAGAGGGAAGCTATACCAACTATCTTTATGACAAGGGGCTGGAGAAAATCCTGAAGAAAATCGGCGAGGAGACAACCGAAGTTGTTGTCGCCGCATTGACACAGTCAAACGACGATCTGATCGGTGAACTGAATGATCTTGTCTATCATGTCATCGTTCTGATGGTGGAAAAAGGAATCACTCTGGAAGACGTCGAACGTGAAATGATCCGGCGCAGTGAGAAAACCCATAATCTCAAACCGGAGAGAAAACCTGTCACAAAAGTATAGAAAAGCGTCCGAAAGACGCTTTTATCTTTTTTTCTGAGTGAATCGGTGTTATCTTTTATTTGTATACCGCCTTGTTTTTGTAATGCATGAAACAGGCGTGGCAGGGGGAAATTAGTATGAGTACGCAGTATCCAGCACAGGTATCCAAATGGGATGTATTCGAAGTGGCAGTGGAAGGTCCGTCTGAAGGCAATCCCTTCACCGAACAGTATCTGAAAGGTATTTTTTCCAGCAGGAATGAAAGCGTTGTAGCGGACGGCTTCTATGACGGCGACGGCATCTACAGAATCCGCTTCATGCCTTCCTATGAAGGAAAATACACATTTGTTCTGAAAGGATCATTCCTGAACGGAGCTGAAACCGGCGCATTCTATGTCGGAAAGCCTCAGGAAAACAACCACGGAATTGTCAGAACAGCGAATGTTCATCATTTCGTCTATGAAGACGGAACACCGTACATTCCCGTCGGAACAACAGCCTATGTATGGCATCTGCAGTCCGATGAGAAGATTCAGGAAACATTGAAGAGTCTGGAGGAAGCACGCTTCAACAAACTCCGTTTCTGCATCTTCCCCAAGCATTATGCCTATAACCTGGGTGAACCGCGCATGTATCCGTATGAAGGAACACCGATGGATTCATCCGTGATCAATGAAGAAAACTTCTTCTCCTATCTCGGCAATACCGAAGGAAACGATTTCGATTTCACACGTTTCAATCCGGAATATTTCCGTCATATTGAAAACTGCATCAGAGAACTGGCAGACAGAGGAATCGAAGCAGATCTCATCTGCATGCATCCGTATGACAGATGGGGATTCTCAAAGATGACAGCGGAACAGGATGATCTGTACTTCCGCTACATCATCGCCCGCTTCAGCGCGTTCCATAATGTCTGGTGGGCACTGGCGAATGAATATGATCTCCTGACTGCCAAGACAGCTGCTGACTGGGAGCGCTATGCGTCCATCCTGGTTGAAAAGGATCTCTACAAGCATCTGCGTTCCATCCATAACTGCAGACTGATGTATGACCACAGCAGAAACTGGATTACACACTGCTCCGTACAGCGTGTCGATCTCTACAAGACAGCAGAAATCACCGATGAACTGGCAGCCCGCTATCAGAAGCCGGTTGTGATGGATGAAATCGCTTATGAAGGCGACCTGTCCTACGGATTCGGCAATATCACCGGTGAGGAAATGGTCAGAAGATTCTGGGAAACAGCTGTCAGAGGCGGCTATCCCGGACATGGCGAAACATTCCAGGATCCCGAAGATGTCATCTGGTGGTCCCATGGCGGAGCGCTCAAGGGCGAAAGCTGGAAGCGTGCCGGATTCCTTCTGGACATCCTGAAAGAAGTTCCGGGCAACGGACTCATGTATCTTGACAACGAATGGGACAGCGTCTGCGGCGTGCCGGAGACTGAATGGAGCCTGCCTGTCAAGAGCCAGTACATTTACTACTACAGCTTCATGCGTCCGTCTTACAGAATCTTCCATATCGATGATGAAACAGACTTCATTGCCGAGATCATCGACACATGGAACATGACAGTCCGCAAAGCCGGCATCCACAAAGGAACATTCCGCATTGACCTGCCGGGCAGACAGTACATGGCAATCCGTCTGCGCAGACCGACCGAAGATGATTATCTGAATCCGGTTGATGAAGAACCGGCTGAAGAAGAAGTCATCACCGAAGAAGAGCCTGTCATTGAAGAAGAATTCACAGAAGAAGATGCCGCATTTGAAGCACTCGAAACTGTGGATGATATCAAAGAGGACGAAGCCGGAGAAGAAACAGATTCCATTTTCCTGGAAGAACCGGAAACTGCTGAGGAAGAAGAACCGGAATTCGTGACAGACGAAGAAGAAATCCCGGAAGAAACAGAAAACGAACTTCCTGAACCTGAAGAAACAGAAGAAGTACTCATGCCTTCCTTCGATACACAGGAAATCGAACAGCCGGAAGAGGAAGCAGCGCCTTCCTATGTCTACAAGCATGCCGCACCGGCAGCTGAACAGTTCTCCGCCAATGCGGAAGAAGATGTTCCGGAATATGAAATCCCGGAAGAAGAGGAAACAGGACCTGTTCTTGTGGAAGATGATCCGGTCATTCTTGAAGATGACGAAGATATCGATCTCGCTGCGGTTCCTTCTGAAAATGATGACGATGAACTTCCCGACATCGTTTCAGGAGCGATCGAAGTGGTTGATTCCTATGATGACAGAACGCCGGAACCTCAGACGAGTGATGACGACGATGTCATTGATGAATACATCAAGGAAGCTGAAAAAACACTCGACATTCCGCTCTCCGGATTCAGAAAAGACAACTGAGTACTCAATGAAGAAAGCCGCGGTCAGACCGCAGCTTTCTTTTTTTCGGCTTTACACCGCGTATTCAGGCTGCAGGCAGGGCATTCTGTTTTCTGAAGAAGAAACCGGATTTCTGACAAGATCGATCATTTCAATCAGATGCTCTGCAGTTTTCTGAATGGTGCGCATCGATTCTTTCAGCGCTGAAAGCTCCTGATCCTTTGACCAGGAAGCGATATAGCCGAAGGAATAGGCGGATGTATCAAGCCCGTATCTTGCACAGACCGTATAGGCAATGCTTTCAGCTTCGATTTCCCGCTTCATCCGTTCTTCGTGCGTGCTGCCGTCAGAATCAGCGTGCAGAATGGCGTGGGCAATCTCATGCAGGAGGGTTTTGATACTCTGGGCAGAAGACAGATTCTTCTGAATGATGATCGTATTTTCCAGCGGACGGTACATGCCGTTGACGCCTTCCGGTGTTTCATCAAAATATACCGGGCATGGCGCAATCAATAACAATGCCTGCAGAAACATAGGATCTTCTTCCGTAAGTGAAGGAAGGGATCTGACCGGCATGGGCAGGGGCTTTCCTTCGGTCTGGGAAATGTCAAATACGGATACGGTCCGATAGCCATAAGGCATGTTTTCCTCATCATTTTCTTCCGCATCTTCTGTCCGTTTTCTTTTGAGCGGCGCAAGGATCCGGATTCCTTTTTCTCCTTTGCGCACATAGCGGTCAAATTCCTGCCAGACGCGGTATCCTGCCACAAAAGCCGCATTCGGCTTCTGTCTGCAGATCAGAAGAATATTGGAAAAGCTGTAGGAAGGAAAGCGTGCCATGCAGGAAAGGTATTCTTTCCACCTGGCAGAGTGAAAAACTTCGCGCACGCCTTTTTCAAGATCATTGAGGATTTCTTCGGTTTTTATTTTATGATTCTGGTTCATATTGCCTCCTGTATGAATTATTTTCACGATGAAGGCGCTTTCCACGGAATCGTATCAGTTTTCTTTTTTATTCCGCATGATATAATCAGCGTGTAACGGAGGTAAATATGGAACAGCTGGAATTCAAATTTGACACACAGCTTCTGATTGACGGACACGATCTTGATGAAGATGTGATCCATGACTATATTCTTGAACACTTCAAGGGCGACTGCCTGCTTGTCGTAGGCGATGATACGCTGATCAAAATCCACTTCCACACAAACGAACCGTGGCTTGTACTGGAATACGGACAGTCCATCGGTGACATCTATGATGTTGTAGTGGAGAACATGCAGAGACAGGAAGAAGGCCTGCAGGGTTAAAAGAGGAACAGACTGCTTCTGCAGAAGAGGCGGTCTTTTTTCTTGCAGGAAAGGATAAAGCATATGGACAGACATTTTTTCTGGGGAAATTCGGTTTCCAGCATGCAGACGGAAGGCGGATGGAATGAAGGCGGCAAATCGCTTTCGGTCTATGACATTGTCGAACCGGGTGAAAACCGCAGCGACTGGCATTTTGCCAATGACAATTATCACAATTACCTTGAAGACTTCAGGCTGATGAAGGATCTCGGCATGAACATGTACCGCTTCCAGATTTCCTGGTCGCGTGTTGTCAAAGACGGCGACGGGGAATTCAATGAGGAAGGCATTGCCTACTATGACCGTTTCATTGATGATCTGATCGCGATGGGAATCGAGCCGATGATCTGCCTCTATCATTTTGATATGCCTCTGAAGCTGGCAAAGGAATACAACGGCTTTGTCTCAAGATATGTGCAGGATGCCTTTGTCCGTTATGGCGAAGAGATGATCAGAAGATTCAGCCATAAGGTCAGATACTGGATTACCTTCAATGAGCAGAATCTCTATTCCCAGCCGCTGGCATTCCGGATCGGCGGCTATTGGCAGGGTGATAAAACAATCGATGAGCTCTATCACATCGAATGCAATGTCATGATTGCCCATGCCCGTATCTGCAATTACCTTCACGCCAACAGCGACGCGAAAATCGGCGGAATGGTTGCCTATTCGGAAATCTATCCTGCCACATGCAGACCGGAAGACATCCTTGCCGCAAGAAAGTGGGATGAATTCATCAACTTCAACCTGCTGGATGCCTTCGCAAAGGGAAGGTTCTCCAATGAGGTCATGCATTATGTAAAGACAAAAGGAATCGATACCGGCCTGACGCAGGAGGATCTCGATATCCTGGCAGCGCATAAGGAAGATTATCTCTGCTTCAGCTATTACGCTTCCTCCACAATTTCTGCAGAGCCGATTCCCAAGGACGCCTATGTCAATTACTGGCTGCAGCACGGCGGAAAAAACAACCCGTATATCCCGGCAACCGAATGGAACTGGCAGATTGATCCGCTCGGATTCCGCGATGTGCTGAACAAGCTCTATCAGCGCTATCAGCTTCCTGTATTCCCGATTGAAAACGGCATCGGCGTGCAGGAGGAATGGGATGGGGTCCATGAAATTGAAGATGACTACCGCATCGATTACCACCGCGCACATATCAAAGCGATGTATGATGCCATTAATGAAGACGGCGTGGAGGTGCTTGGATATCTTGGATGGGGACTCATCGATATCCTTTCCTCCCAGGGCGATATGCGCAAGCGTTATGGTGTGGTCTATGTCAACCGCACCAATCATGACCTGCGCGATATGAAGAGGGTAAAGAAAAAGTCCTATCACTGGCTGAAGAAAGTGATTGCTTCAGACGGAAAGGACCTGGATTGATCTTGTAAGGATTTCCGCATTGGAAATCCTTTTTTAATGAATGAACAGAATCTCAATGCATTTGAAGATGACAAAGAAGACATGGATCATGATGATGCAGAAACAGACAAGTCCGCCGGTATAGGCAATGCCGTCTCCGGAAATCCTGCGGATCGCTTCCAGCATCGGATTGCCGTATGTTCCTTTTAAAAACATGAAATTCTTATCAAAGGCAGTATCGATAACATAGACAGCTGCCGCAATCAGAATAATATTGAAAATGGATGTCCATACATGCGGATACGTCAGCGGGATTTCACCGCAGACAAACCGTGCCGTGATATAGGCAATGAGCAGACCGTGATAGAGAAACTGATGGATGGTATAGAAATTGAATGAAGGAAGGGTGGATGTGGTAGGAAAGAAGACGGCCATCAAAGCACCCGGCAGAAACAGCGTCACCAGCATGTCGCCGATCATCGCGTGGCCCGGGAAAAACGCGTCGGCCACGATGAAGTATGCCGCAAAGCTGCAGATTTCAAGCGGCAGATATTCTGAAAGCTTCACATCGGAACAGCCGATCAGAACCATCTTGACCGCATCGATCAATATCAGAACAATTCCGGCAGCCTTTAACAGAAAGCTTTTTCCTGCCGGGTCTGCGTGCCGGTAGCCAAGGACATAGGCAAGCGTAAAAAGCGCAGTTAAAACAAGCCAGAAACAGTGCTGCTTCGTAAACTGACCATAGCCCATTCCTTCCGGAATATTATCTTTGTGGGTCCAGAAATACTTCATCAGATTCATTATACAATCTAACATATTGGTAGATAAAGCTAACTGAAAGATTCTGTTATGACAATATGTTTTTTTGTTCATGTGATGAAACATGATATGATTAACATACTATGAAAAAACTTCTGATTTATCTTGAAAAATACAAGATGGAAAGCATCTTTGCGCCTTTGTTCAAACTGCTTGAGGTTGTATTCGATCTCATTGTTCCTTTAATCGTCGCTGATATCATCGACTCCGGTATTGCCAAAGGGGATACCGGTATTCTGTTCAGCCGCTTCGCGATCCTTGTGGCACTTGCCCTGTGCGGACTTGCCTGTTCTTTTACCGCCCAGTATTTTGCGTCAAAGGCAAGCGTCGGTTTTGCGACCGATGTCCGTCAGGCACTGTTCGATCATGTACAGAAACTTTCATGGACGGAACTGGACACAATCGGCACAAACACCCTGATTACCCGCATGACATCGGATGTCAACCAGATGCAGAACGGGCTGAATCTCGCGCTGCGTCTGCTGCTGAGAAGTCCGTTTGTCGTCTTCGGCGCAATGTTTATGGCATTTACCATCGATGTGAAATGCGCTTTGATTTTCCTGGCTGCGATACCGGTTCTTTCCATTGCTGTCTTTGCGATCATGCTGGTGTCGATCCCGCTCTATAAAAAAGTGCAGACAGCACTGGACAAAGTGCTTGGGATCACCCGTGACAATCTGCAGGGTGTGCGTGTCATCCGTGCCTTCCGCAAGGAGGAGGATGAAGTACGCGCATTCGATCAGTCTGCTGAAGATTTAAGAAAGATCAATGAAAAGGTCGGCCGCATTTCAGCACTTCTGAATCCCCTGACATTCGCATTGATCAATATCGCGACCATTCTGCTGATCCGCCAGTCCGCTGTACAGGTTTCCCTCGGCGTGATCAATCAGGGCGATACGGTGGCTCTTTATAACTACATGGCACAGATCATTGTCGAGCTGATCAAGCTGGCAAATCTGATTATCACAATCGACAAGTCGCTTGCCTGCGCCGACCGTGTACAGGCGGTATTCGATCAGAAGACAACCATGGAATGGAAGGAAACAACCGAAGGAAAAGAATCGGAAACAGAAGCGGTGCGCTTTGATCATGTATCATTTGCCTATGCGTCTGCTTCCGAAGAAGCGGTAAGCGATATTTCCTTTACGGTAAACAAAGGCGAAACCATCGGCATCATCGGTGCGACCGGCTGCGGCAAATCGACTGTCGCAAATCTGATCGGCCGTTTCTATGACGCAACGGACGGATGCGTTTCGGTTGATGGTATCGATGTGAAGGATTACAGCCATGACGATCTCAGCGGCCGGATCGGCATCGTTCCCCAGAGGGCGGTACTGTTTGCCGGCAGTGTCAGGGACAATATGAAAATCGCGGATGAAACTGCTTCGGATGAGCAGATCTGGAATGCGCTTCGCATTGCGCAGGCGGAAGATGTGGTAAAAGGAAAGGATGGTCAGCTGGATTTCATGATCGAAAGCGGCGGACGCAATCTTTCCGGCGGCCAGCGTCAGAGACTGACCATCGCAAGGGCGCTTGTCAAAAATCCGCAGATTCTGATTCTCGATGACTCCGCAAGCGCACTGGACTTTTCGACCGATGCAAGACTGCGCGCTTCGCTGGCGGAAGCGGCTGATCAGAGAACGGTCTTCATCATCTCCCAGCGCATTTCCTCCATCCGCAGCGCGGACCGCATTCTGGTTCTTGAGGACGGCAGATTAAGCGGAAACGGAACTCATGATGAACTGCTGGAAAGCTGTGAAGAATACCGTGAAATCTATGAATCGCAGTATCCGGAAAAAAGAAAGAACAGACATCTTCAGGAGGCTCATGCATGAAAACATCCTCCTATGAAACAATGAAGAAGCTTCTGAAAATGACAGGAAGATACAGCTTCTATCTGCTTCTTTCCATCCTGCTTGCCGCACTGACGGTTGTACTGACACTGTATGTGCCGATCCTGTTCGGTGACGCGATTGACGGAATGGTATCACAGGGCAATGTCGATTTCCCTCTGATCACTTCGATTCTGACAAAAATCCTGATCTGTGTTCTTGTCACTTCAGCCGGCACATGGATCATGAATCTTGTGAACAATCATCTGACTTTCAAGGTGGTTACCGATATCCGCGAAAAGGCAATCCGGCGGATTCAGGTGCTGCCGATGAAATATATTGACGCCCACAGCACCGGCGATATTGTCGGCCGCATCATCGCCGATACCGATCAGCTTTCCGACGGTCTGTTAATGGGACTCACACAGCTGTTCTCCGGTGTATTGACCATCATTGTGACACTGGTCTTTATGATCATGCGCAGCTGGCGCATCACGCTGCTTGTCATTGTCATGACGCCGATCAGCTTCATTGCCGCAAGACTCATCGCTTCAAAGTCCTATACAATGTTCCGTGCCCAGGCAAAAACCAGGGGTGAGCAGACGGCCTTGATTGAAGAAATGATCTCCAATGAAAAGATCGTTCAGGCTTTCGGCTATGAACAGCGTGCTTCAAAGCGGTTTGAGAAAGTCAATAAAGAACTGCAGGGATATTCGCAGAAGGCGATCTTCATCTCCTCTTTGACAAATCCCTGCACAAGAGCCGTCAATGCCGTGATCTACGCGGCAGTCGCGCTCTACGGCAGTTTCCTGATTCTTTCCGGTCTTCTGAGTGTCGGCGGTCTTTCGATCATGTTATCGTATGCCAACCAGTATATGAAGCCGTTCAATGACATCAGTTCGGTCATCACCGAATTCCAGAACGCGCTTGCCTGCGCGGCCCGTGTCTTTGAACTGATTGAAGCTGAACCGGAAGTAAAAGAAAAGAGCGGTCTGATTCAAAGCAGAGAGGGCAGGGTGGAGATTTCCGATGTCTCCTTCCGCTATGTGCCGGAGCGTCCGTTAATCGAAAACTTCTCGCTGAAAGTGGAACCGGGCAGCCATATCGCCATTGTCGGACCGACCGGCTGCGGCAAGACGACATTCATCAATCTGCTGATGCGCTTCTATGATATCGACAAAGGAACGATCCATATCAACGGGCAGGAGATCCGCGATGTCACAAGGCATTCGCTGCGCGAACAGTACGGCATGGTGCTGCAGGAGACATGGCTGCAGTCCGGAACGATCCGCGAAAACATCGCCTTCGGCAGACCCGACGCATCGGATGAGGAAATCATCGCCGCCGCCAAGAAGGCTCACAGTTGGGAATTCATCCGCAGACTTCCGGAAAGACTGGATACGGTGATCGGCGAAGATACGCTTTCCCAGGGACAGAAGCAGCTGCTCTGCATCACAAGAGTCATGTTGTGTCTGCCGCCGATTCTGATCCTTGATGAAGCGACATCTTCCATCGATACCCTGACGGAAATCAGAATCCAGGAAGCCTTTGATGAACTGATGAAAGGCAGAACCAGCTTCATCGTTGCCCACCGTCTTTCCACGATCCGCAGCGCGGACGTCATCATTGTGATGAATGAAGGAAAGATCATCGAACAGGGAAATCATGACACATTGATGGAAAAGGGCGGCTTCTATGCCAATCTCTATAATTCCCAGTTCGCCGCTTCCCAAAGCGCATAAACGGTTCATTAAAGAATTTACGGCAGTCAGTCACGGCTGCCGTTTTCTCATTTATCCGAACCTTTAATAAATCCGAACTTTTAACCCTATTTGTCTT
>CAMVGT010000018.1 GCA_947167125.1 uncultured Erysipelotrichaceae bacterium | reverse complement strand
ATAAAACAGTATAAACCATATAGATTAATGCTGTTCCAGACCCCCTCAGCTCCACTAGAAAACCGCGTATTTACGCGGTTTTTTCGTGTTTTTGTCCATTCGTCAACAGATTCGTCAACAAATATCGGGTTTTACTGCTTGTATTTTTTGTTCATCATAGCATCAAAGGCATCTTCATCCGACGCGCTAGCATATGCATTTAGCGACATATCTCCGTTCTTGTGTCCCATCAGCTTTTTAGTGACAGCAGGGTTTACACCGTTCGCGTAAAGGTCGGCAGAGAACGCTTTCCTCATCCGAAGGGCATATACCTTGATCACGCATTTCTTGCTTTCTGTATTGTGAAATGACAATGATCATGATAATTGAGGATCATCTTTACAGCGACATGTATTCCTGAAGCTTTTTCTCAATCAGAGGATCATTCCATGGGATGGAACGGATTGCGAAGAAGTCGGGGCTCAGAGTTCCTGACTGGATGATGCTGCGGTATTGGGAAGGAAGAATCTTCAGCATGTCACGGAAGCGGGCGTTGAATGACTTCAGATCGGAAAATCCGTTGTATAACGCAATTTCCGTCAGTGATTTGTCGGTTGTGATCAGCTCGTTGATTGCTTTCTGCAGACGGATCCGGATCAGATAGTCATAGAAACGGATTCCGACGGTCTGATGAAACAGTGTTGAGATATAGGTGCGGTTGTAGCCGGTCAGTCCGGCAATCTGTTCCAGCGTGATCTTTTCGCTGTAATGCTCTTCCATATAATCAAGAACCGAACGCATGACTGCCTGGGTTTCCTCATCGGTTTCATTGTGGGAGAGAACTGTGCTGCTTTCAAACATCGTGCAGAGCGTCCCGATCAGCATTTCCAGCGAGGCTTTTGCAAGATAAGACGCAAAAGGGGAATCCTGATTCAGATAGTACATCATCTCTGCCGCATGCATACGGACCCTCTTATAGGCAGGGTTATTTCTTGTTTCTTCAGAAGACAGGCAGTCCGTGATTGCAAGCATGCTGTTTTTCTTTGTGAACTGCTTCAAAGCGGAAGAAGAGAAATGGAGCACAAAGGCAATGGTTCCTTCCGGATCGCAATAGGAAGCGTGGCCGACATTGGGATTGATCAGAATGACATCATTTTCTTCAAGGTCATAGACATCCGTACCCTGAAAGAAATGCTGGCGGCCATGGAGAAGGATATTCAGTTCAAATTCATCCGGATGCCAGTGATAGCGGAAGTTCATGACCTGATGAACATAGCAGTCGGCATACAGACTGTCCTTTGGTGAAACGAATTTATAGCGGTAGTTAGACATTTTTCTCTCCCTGAATCCGAACATTTTCCCTGTGGAAAATATTCGGATATGATTCAGACATATATCAGCAGATATGCATAATATCTGCTTATTAAGCGCTTTTTTTTAAAATCATGCAAGGATTCTATACATATTTATTATCATAGTTCGGGACATGAAACAGGTAAAATGTTTGGCTTTTTCGCTCTGAAATGCCCGATCCCGGAACCCGGCATGCATGCGCAGACGGGTGTAAACGCTTACACAATCTGTGAATATCCTCAGCGCGGAGGGCCCGTGAAACGGTTATTTTGTATATGCAAACAGGCAAAGACCTGAGAAAGGAACAATCAAATGAATACCCAGTTAATGATCTGTCTTATCATCTTTGTGGCAACACTGGTCAGCTTCCTTCTGAACAAAATTCCGATGTGGCTGACATCCATGATCTCCCTCGCGGCTCTCTTTATTACCAACTGCATTGACTCACAGGGAGCGCTGGCAGGATTTGCAAACACCAACACGATCCTGATGGCTGCCATGTTCGTCGTCGCAGCCGGATTCAGAAGAACAACACTGGTTGACACCATGTGCAACTCCATTCTGAAACTGACAAAGGGATCCTTCAAACTTGCATTCCTCGGCTATCTGATTCTCACTGTCATCCTTTCCAACTTCATCGCCAGCCCGATGGTTGTATATGCGATCGTATCCCCGCTTGTCTGCGCGCTGTGCGATAAGGGGAATGTGTCGAGATCCCTTTATATCTTCCCGCTGATGGTAACGGCGATCGCCACATGCGGCATTCTTCCCGGTCCTACCGCAATCCAGATGAGCGGCCAGTTCACCGGCTTCATGGAAACATACGGATTTACAGGCATGACATTTACACCGATCAACTTCTTCTTCGGTGAATGGCCGGTCATCATCGTTGTCCTTGTCTGGGCGATGCTGTTAAGCGCGAAGTTCCTGCCTGCACAGACGGAAATCGAAACAGCTGAAAAGAAAGAAAACAAAGCTTCCGCAGGCAATCTTTCCGGATTCTCCAATACAGCCGGCATCATCATCTTCTTCGCAACCATTATTATCCTTGTATTCTCTGCCCAGCTGAAACTGCAGACATGGTGGGTTGCCCTGGTCGGAAGCCTGATGATGGTTCTCTTCAAAGTTGTTGATCAGAGGAACGCACTGCGCGACATTCCCTGGGATATGATTCTCCTCTATGTCGGTGCTTTGGGACTTGGAACAGCTCTGACAAATACCGGTGCCGGTGAAATGATCGGAAACGCACTGGCATCCGCAGTCGGCGGAACCCATAACAACTATGTTCTCGGTGCATTGTTCTTCGTGATCCCGTTCCTGATGACACAGGTGATGCTCAACCGTGCCGTCTCCGCAGTATTCGTTCCGATCTGTCTGCTGACATGCAGCGCACTCGGTGCAAATCCGATCGGTCTGATCATGCTGGTCAATGCCGGAAGCCTTACCGCATTTATGACACCGATGGCAACGCCGGCTGTACCGATGGCAATGGGCGACGGCGGCTATGAACTGAAAGATCTGCTCAAAGGCGGCTGGCTGATCTCCATCATGCTGGCAGCTGTCTACATCATCTACACAATGACAGTCTTCCCTGCATTCTGATTATGAAACGTGAAGATAAACTGATCCTGGCTGAACAGTGCCGCAATGCCGGCGCGTTCAGACCGGTTGATCCGGAAATCCTGAATCAGCTTGCCGTCAAACCTGAACGGAAACTGATCGGCGCAAATGAAAAGGGTGTTGACACCTGGATCTTCGACGGAACACAGGGTGAAAAGAACAGACCGCTGTTCATCAACCTGCACGGCGGCGGATTCATTAAAGGAAGGGCAGACCGTGATTCCGTATACTGCTCGTTGATTGCGGAAACATACCGTGCATCGGTATGGGATGTGGATTATGTCCTTGCCCCGGAATATCCGTTTCCTGCAGCAGTATATGAAACCTATGACATAGTCCGCTATGCATATGAACATGCGGAAGAATACGGTTTTGATCCAAAGCGCATCTTCATTCTCGGTCACAGTGCCGGCTCCAATCTGGCATGCGGTGCATTGATTCTCAATCACAGAACCCCTGCGTTTGAAATCCGGGGTCTGCTGCTGGATTATATTCCCTGCGATCAGAGACTCAATCCTTTTACAAAGCTGAAGAGTGAGGATTACAGCGATCAAAGACGTGTATCCAGAGCCTTAATGGAATACAATTATCTTGAACTTTATATGGAACCGGAACAGTGCATTGACGAACTGGCTTCACCGGTTCTTGCGGATGATGAAACACTGGCTTCATTCCCGGACACACTGGTCATCACAGCAGGTCTCGACTCGCTTCTGGAAGAAGGAGAACGGTTTGCAAACCGGCTTGCGAAAGCCGGAACGGCTGTGACATGGAGAAGATTTGTGAATTCACCGCACGGTTTTACAATCAATAGAACGGGCGAATGGGAAGAAGCGCTTGCACTGCATAAGCGCTTCATCGGCAGCCTGCTGATGGAGGAATAGATCATATGAAAATTACAGATGTCAGACTGCGTTTTGCAAAGCATTATCTGTTTACGGAAATCGATACAGACGAAGGCATTACCGGACTCGGTGAAGCGGGAAACTGGGGTTTCCTGTCATCCACAGCGGATGCGATCATGAAATTCAAGCCGTATCTGATCGGCAAAGATCCGTTCAATGCGGAAGACATTTTCCAGAATCTCTACCGCGCTGTCTATTTCAGGGGCTCGGTCATCATGAGCGCACTCTCCGCAATTGACATTGCATTGTGGGATATCAAAGGAAAGAAACTAGGTGTTCCTGTCTGGCAGCTGCTGGGCGGTAAGACAAGAGATAAAATCAGAGTCTATGCTTCGGTCATGACCAAAACCGAAGATCTCAATGAACTGGCGGAATGCTATAAAGACCTGCAGAAACAGGGATTCAATGCCGCGAAGATCTTTGTCAACGGTCCGGTCAGTTCCGCTAATAACGGATTTGATGAATTCTATTCCGGCAGAGTTGAGGATGAACTTGAAAAGGTCAGAATCATCCGTGAAGCAGTCGGCCCGCACTTCGATTTTGTTCTTGAAGCACACCGCGGCATGGAACCTGCGATGGCGGTCACATTCGGCAGGGAAGTCGAAAAATACAGACCGATGGTCTTCGAAGATCCGGTGGCTCCGGACAACATCGACACCATGGCACAGGTTGCTGACAAGGTGAGTATTCCGATCGCGACCGGCGAACGGTTCACAAACATCCGCGAATTTGAAATGCTGATGGACAGAACATCAGTCCGGTATATCCGTCCGGATGTATGCGCGGTCGGCGGCATTACCGCCACAAAGAAAATTGCCGCAATGGCGGAAGCGCATGATGTTCTTCTGATTCCTCACAATCCTCTCGGACCGGTTTCCACAGCAGCCTGCCTACAGATCTGCGCCTGCATACCGAATCTGGGAATCCAGGAACTCCCGGGCTTCTGCATCAATGGCGCTGAGAACGCAATGGTGAAGAATCCGCTGCAGTTCAAAGACGGATTCATGATGATTCCGGAAGCGCCGGGCATTGGCATTGAACTGGCAGACAATGCGGAAGAACTCTATCCGGCAAACGAAAGAGGATCCAATATCGCAAAGAGATATTACGACGGATCTGTCAAAGACTGGTAATTCATATGACAGTCAGTATTTTGGTACTGACTGTTTTTTGGTATACGGATGAACGGACAGCTCCGGATACGTGCTGATGAATGAATCTGTCTGATGATAGCACATGATAGGGTTACAGTTCAGACCCTGAGAAATAGCCTTCCTGTGCGGCAGCGGCAAGTTCATCCAGATGCTTCACTGCGCGCTTTGAAGGGGCGTCGGGGAACAGGGCAGTTCCTGTGTCGGGAACATCAAAACGGCTTGAATAGATTCATGTTTTATGAACAACATATAAAGTCAAGTGATGCTGCAGATAATATCATCAAAGCTTTTGATATAACATCATAATGAAGGAGTATATTCTTCCTATTGAATATATATATTACTATTCCCTATTTTAATATTATCGCTTCGACTAAGCACAATTATTCCAAACCCATCAAAGAGCATTCGCCACGATTCGTCAACGAAGAGATTGAGTATGGTGCAATATAATATATTAGAATTCCGTGACAAATGCTCCATGATACTGTCTTTACTACTGTCTTCCATGAAATACTGCCAAATATCCTGAGTAATATAAGCCCTCCTTCTCCTCAGCTCCACTACCTAGTAAAGGGGATTGCGCAAATCCCCTTTATTTATCGGCATTTTTAACATTTTCAAGTATACTCAAAAATGCGTTGTACCAAATGGAAAATGCGAAGTATCATAAATATAGTTAAGTCAAGCTTTTATTTACTGTGAGCGCTTGTTTATGATTATCAAAACGGTTGGAGCCCCGCAAATGATTATTACGGAACGATTACACTTAATTCCTATTCCGCATATTTATCTGACAGATGAGAATTATTCTTCGTCAATTGTTTCAGAACTAAAATCATATTTTATAGTGCCGAAAATGGGTTTTGACTCGTTTGTGAACTGGTTGAATGAAGAAATGGGAATCCGGGAAATTACAGCGGACGATTGGCAGCTGAGTTATGTAAGGCCAATACTTTTACAGATGCAGCAGGATGGATCTGATCAATTCTGGAAACTGGAAGACAATGACAGCAGCAGAATGTTTTTTGAGGAGTACAACCGTCAGGGGGGATTATTAAGCGAGGAATACAGTGATGACTGGATCATCATAGGTTATAACCCTGATCTGGATGTATTTTCCAGCAATTCTGTTTTTCTGACGAATGTGCTCGGCTATTTCCGGGGAATCAATCCGGAAGATATGCAAAGAGAATGGAAAGAAATATATCCGATCCGTACAGCTTTGGCGTATGCGATGAATCTGGATGGCGTCTTGAGAATGTATTCAGGATACCGGGGTATAAAAATCATGCAAAAAATCATGCATACTGAAAGTTTGATCATATCCAGTCAGGGCAAACAATCTGTTACATTGCCGAAAGAAATGTATCAATCTTTCTTTAAAATGATTTTTAATTCAGGTGAAATAACAATGGGTACACAGTATCCGCTGACTAAAGAGGATACAGAGCGTTGGTTTGAATTTGTTGACGCAAATAATTCAGCGATGATTCTTTCTTATGGATCAGAGAAGCTTTATTATGGACAGCAGGAATACTTTGAACTTTGCAAAGTGACTGCACAGCTGGACAGCTGGCTCAAAAAGGTGACGCAATAAGATAAGTGTGTGAGAAGCCTGTAATGACTTAAAAAAACTGGTGATCAACGAATCCCTCCTCACCAACAGCAAAACTTTGAAGCGACAGTGGAAATAACCATAAAGGGTATGAGCAGCGAAATGAGCGGACTTATGCCTTTTGATGTATTATGATAAGCCAAATACAATGACTCATCGTTTGACTTTTTCCAGCATCAATACAGCATGATTATTAAAGGGGATCTAACAGTTGAGTAGTTTAATGGCTATTCAAAGAGGTTAGATCCTTTTTTTTCTGGTTTGTGTCAAAATCGCCGGAGGCTAACAAGGATTTGACTTATATTATTGAATTATTCTGTTAGTCTGAAGAATTGCTGTTTCAAAGTTCGGGGGCAATATTATTCAGCCTGATTTATTCATCAAACAAGATCATGTTGCAGAAATTAAACGAAAACTTGGAATATCCGGGGTCCTTTCACAGGAATCAGTATGGCATACGAATGGTGATCCGGATCTTGGCATTCCCGGTGCACAAATTGATCTTCTGATTGAAAGACGTGACAGGGTGATAAATCTGTGTGAAATTAAATTCTCAATTAATAAATATATTCTTGATAAAGAATATGATCAGGTACTGAGAAACAAACTTGAAACATTCAGGAGAATGACAGGAACTAAAAAATCCTTGCAGATAACTATGATTACAACCTATGGTGTGAAATATAATAAATACAGCAGCATGATTCAAAGTCAGGTAATCCTGGATGATTTATTTCAGCCGAGATAACGGTGGGACCGACTTTCAGGACCGACTCAGAAAAATATAACTGGTATATGGCAAAATATAGCTGTAAATGAACGATTTCAACCGTAAAAGAGATCATAAAACAGTATAAATCCTATAAGATTATGCTGTTCCAGACCCCCTCAGCTCCACTATTGAAAACAGCTTCCTTGAGGAGTACAATGTACTACGTAAGGAGGCTTTTATTATGAGCTTTTCAATCAGATTGACAGAAGAAGAAAGAAAACTGGCAGACAGTTATGCCAAGCTGCATTCCTTAAGCATTTCCGAAGCTTTCAAAAGGGCATTGTTTGAGAAGATTGAAGATGAATTCGATATTGTGCTGGCAGATAAAGCTTATGACGAGTATAAAAATAATCCTGAAACTTATTCACTGGAAGAATTGGAGAAAGAGCTGGGGTTATAATGTCATATCACGTCAGTTTCACCAAAGAAGTTATCAAAGAAATCAAAACGCTGGACAAATACACACAGAAAATGGTCACTTCTTGGATTCGTAAAAATCTTGAAGGAATTGATGATCCAAGAAGGATTGGAAAAGCTCTGACGGGGAATAAACGCGGATATTGGCGGTATCGAATCGGAGACTATCGCTTGATCTGCACTATTGAAGATGAGAATCTGGTTATCATCGCACTGAACATCGGGCATCGAAGGGAAATCTATAAGTAAATCATTTTGTATGTCTAGGACCGACTTTCGGGACCGACTCAAAAAAACATAACACGTATATGGCAAAATATAGCTGTAAATGAATGATTTCAAACGTTAAAGAGGGCATAAAACAGTATAAATCACATAGATTAACACTGTTCCAGACCCCCCTCAGCTCCACTTGTAATTTTCGCTTTCAAAAGCTAAAATGTAATTACCAAAGGTGAATTGAATCGCCGAAAAGTGTCGGTTTCCGGCAGACGGATGCTGGATGTGCAGATTGATGCGAGCCCTCACTTTTTTTCTTTAGAAGTTTATGAAATATCTATATATTGATGAATCGATTGGTGAACAACTGTTAGTTGTGGGAGGAATTCTTGCGGATAGTGAGCGGGATCTGCTTTTAGCATATCGCCAGATAAAAAAACAAATATCCAGCATTCCAATGACAAGAAGACAGAAAGAAGCTGTTACAAACGAGTTCAAATCAACAATTCTTGAAAGGGCATATCCGCAGATCAAACGTAAACTGCTGTATAAGCTTAATTCTTTTCAATGTGCCGTAGTTTATGCTTACGACAGATTTGAAGGGGTTTTATATCAGGATGAAAAAGAAAAGCGCTATATTACCTTGCTTAAACTGATTGTATCCTCTCTTAATGAGCCAGTGATTGTTGTGACGTTTGATGCATTTGGAAATGCAGTATTTGAAACCAGGATTATCAGTGAAGTCAGTTGTCTGCCCAATGTGATGTCTATCAGACAGGATTTTTCATACAATAATAAAGGATTGCAATTTGCTGATAATGTGGTTGGCGTAATCAGAAAACATTTGGCTGGAAGTGACGATGATAATTATTTTGAAATTATTAAAACAAAAGTTCAGCAGCTTGGTTGAACCTATGAATGTATTCTGAATTATTTAACTGAAATGAATTGACATGCATTTTTGTCTGGGACCGACTTTTGGGACCGACCTGAAAAAATATAACTGCAATAAAGGGAAATTCGCTCATAAATGGATGAATTCATCCGCAAAAGAAAGTATAAAACAGCAAAAATCCTATAAGATAACAATGTTCCAGACCCCTCAGCTCCACTACCTAATAAAGGGGATTGCTCAAATCCCTTTTATTTTTCATAATGGCAATCTATCATACAGAACCAGACCACAGCTTGTGAAAACAGGCTGTTTTCGTTTCCTTTATCGGATTACCTGAACCACTCCCGTAACACAGCTCTGGAACAATGGACCGATTACGCAGAAGACTGACCGATTACGCATCCAGTATGTACATCGTGTTGATTACTAAATATTATGTGAATAGAGCTCCTTCTATTTTCCTTGCCAATACTTGATAAACTGTGTTTCAGTAATAAGACTGTCAGTTCATTTGAGAGGTTAAAAAAGAAGTTTACTAACGGAATAAATGAGGAATAATTCATGATTGTCTACAATGGAACAGCATAATTCCTGTCAGTGTCAGCGTCAGTCTGTTTTGATATACAGGCGTTTCAGCCGCACTCATTGCAAATGAAATGCTGTATTGAATATATATGTATGTATGATTAACATGAACAGAAAGATTAGAAAGGAGAAGTGTTTATGAACCGGTATCCCGGAATTCTCAGATTATTCCGTCTCCATATTGTCATTTCGTTCATTTCCCAGCTGCTGTGTGTAACTGTTCCGATCCCCGGTCCTGTAAAACTGTATTTAATATGCGGAATTGTGCTTCTGACCGTATATCTGGCAGCTGTATATTACACAGCAATAAAAAGCGAAAAACATGAATTGATGTTTATGATGATATGGAAGCTGCTGATCATTGCAGCATGTATAGCTGATCTTGTGACTTTAAACAGTTTACCGCTGCTGTCTGTTGTTTTTCTGACACCGTTCAGACCATTGCTTTTATACAATTTGAAAACAGGGGCATACATCATAATTGCATGTGTGCTGGCTGAAAGTCTGATTGAACTTGCTGTTCTGTTCTCACATCGGAGAATTAAAAATGATTCTGACCGGATAACACGTTAAAATGATGTGTGCATGACAGTGCAGAGGTGGCTTATGTTCTTTAATCCGGAGAGTATGAAAACAGGAATCATCGTTACAGCCATGATGGCTGTAATGGTGTTTTTTCTTCCGCTTCTGGACAGAATGATCTGCAGGAGATACGGTCTTTCACTGAGCGACGGCATCAGCACAAATCCGGATGCGGACCGGCTGCTGCGAAGAAGAAAAATACTTCTTGTCATCATGTTTGTTTTCTATCTTCTTGCGGTCGTATATGTCACGTTTCTTTCCAGAGGAACAGCAGATGACTACCGGGTCCATGCCGGACCTCTTCTGCATGATTTCACATCATCCTTCTACATCGATTTCGGACTTCTTGACGCATGGAACATCCTGGTGACAGAAGGCTTTTCCAGCATGCTGAAACATATCCATGTCATCAGCGGCGGCGGAATTGCGCAGGTTTATATGAATGTTGCGATGTTTGTGCCGATGGGCTATCTTCTCCCTTATATCTTTGACTGGTTCAGAAGAGATGTTTTCCGAAGAACTGTTCCTTTCTGCTTTCTTGCTTCGGTATTGATTGAAAATGTTCAGCTTCTCTCCCGGCATGGCTATTACGATCTGGATGATCTTTTGACAAACACGCTTGGAGGAATGATCGGGGCATTGCTGTTTGTGGCGGTTGCCTATACCAACACCCATCCCAACTGGCGGAAAGAATTCAGGGCAAGGAGGAAATGGAAGAAGACGGCAAAGAAGGCAGCTGTCTATCCGTTTCTTGACCGCATTCATATGATGCGGACCACAATCTACACATGCGATGAAGAGAGCACCAGGCACTTCTTTTCGGATCAGCTCGGTTTCTTTCTTTACAATGAGCATCAGGAAGGAAACAGCACGCATCTGCTGTATGAATGCAGCCGGACACAGATTGAAGTGATTGTACTGCCCAAAGGGACGCCTCTTCCGCCTCAGCAGATCACGATTGCCGCAAACAATTCGGAAAAGATAAGGAAGAAACTGATCGAAGAAGAAATCGAAGTTTCGGAATACAGCCTGGATCCCTATACCGGCTTACGGACATTTTCCGTTTCCAATGAAGAGGGAATCCGGATTACATTCATGGAGGAATAAGACGAGAAACCGTCTGTTCTTTTGTATAGGGAATTGAATTGTTTGGGAATGTACAGAAAAAATTATGAACGGAAAAACATAACGTCCTGTACAATTGTATTTATGAACAAAGGAGATTTATCATGCGAAAACGGTTTGGGCTTATTTCTTTATTATGTGCACTTATGATGATGTGCACGGTTCTTCCCGTTTATGCGGAAGGCAGAGCATGCGGTACAGAAGAGGAAACAGCCGGTTTGAATGCGGACAATATCCTTGCCGATGAGAAGGTGAAGCCGACCGCGATCAGAAGAGTGACGCCGGAAGATGTGGAACTGCATCCCGGCTATTTCTACAGGGCACCCGGTGTTATGCGCATTGCCTATGATCCGGCAAATGCGGACACATCGACAGAATGGAAGGCAGACAGCACAATTCTTGCCGACCTGTCCGGAAATCTGTATCCGACTTTCCGTTTAAACGGTCTTGGAAAGACGAAGGTAACTGCCACATCCAAAGCAAATCCTGAACTAAGCACATCGTTCAATGTGACTGTCAAAGATGGTCTTTATGAAAAGGAAAGCTTTACAACAGATGTATTGATTTCCCGCTATGAAGGTGAAAAGACCTATGACACGGTGCAGAACCCGGATGTCTATGAAATGAAAGCCGGACAGGAATATCTGGTCCGCTTCAAAGATGAAGGGGAAATGTATATCCCGATGCCGGAAAGCCGTGTTGAAATGTTTGAGAAATCAAAAATCCTGCAGAGCGGGAAGACAATGGATACGGAAGAAAAGGTCGGGGCCACAACCATTTCCGCAAGTCCCGCCGTTGTTGTGAGCGCAAAAACAGCCGGTGAAGAAACCTATACAGCCGGTTCAAGAAAATTCACAATCCGTGTTACGGATACACCGGTACATGTGCATCTGTATGAACTGGATGACTGGACATGGGCGGATGATTATTCCTGGGCATATGCGGAATTTGTATGCCAGTGCGGAGATTCTATCAAAGTCCATGCGGAAATTACGGAAGAAGACAATGTCTATACAGCGACCGTGAAATACGGCGGCGCAACTTATACAGATACCAGAATTGCTGAAAAGAGACTGATCCGTGAAGCATTCATGACTTCTGAAATCTTCAGAGAACCGAAGATCGGCGAAGCCATCACATGGGCGTCGGATATGTCGGTTCCGGAAAACAGCGGCTATCTGACACCTGCCCAGTTCAATGAAAAGCAGCATTCGCACGGTGTCGGCGATGTTGAAGGTGTATGGTTCCTTGGAACCATCGAACATCCGGAAAGAAGAATTACATGGGATTATATTGCGGAAGCAGGAGACAGTGCTTACTACCGCTTCAGTCTCTACACCGATGATGAATATGAGTTTGCCGATACAGTTGATGTGGTGTTCAATGACAGACATGCGGACAGAGTTTACAGAACAAAGAATTCACTCACCGCATATTTCCAGTTCGGACCGTTTGAAGAAGAAAAGCCGGATCCGGAAACAATTTCATTCGACAAAGATGAATATGAAATCACAGTCGGTCAGATCTTTGAACTGATTCCGCATATTGAACCGGAAAGCGCAAAGGATGCGCAGCTGACATGGACAGTTTCCAATCCGAAAATCGCTTCCAATGACAGCAGTCAGTTCAAAGGACTCAAAGCAGGCAGAACGGAAGTCACAGTCACTTCCGTTAACGGTGTCAGCGCAACATGCGTCATCCGTGTTCTCTTTACCGATGTTCCGGCAAAAGGAAAGTATTACAGCGATGCGGTTTACTGGGCTGTGGAAAACAGCATCACCAACGGCTATACCGATGATGACAAACTGGCCAGAACATTCAGGCCGCAGAACAACTGCACAAGAGAAGCGGTCGTCACATTCCTGTGGAGACTGGCCGGCAAACCGGAGCCGCAGTCCATGGAAAGCACATTCCCGGATGTGCAGGATCCTGGCAAATATTATTACAAGGCAGTGTTATGGGCTGCTGAAAAAGGCATCACCGGCGGCTATGATGACGGAACATTCAGACCTGATGAAACATGCTTAAGAGAACATGTTGTCACCTTCCTTTACAGATATGCAGGAAGACCGAAGCCTGAAACGGAACAGAATCCGTTCAACGACGTAACTCCTAAAGATTATTACTATAAAGCAGCGCTCTGGGCAAATGAAAAGGGCATTGCCAAAGGATATAAGGACGGCGAATATGCCGGCGGCTTCGGACCGAAGCTGGACTGCCTGAGAGAACATGTTGTTACATTCCTGTACAGATATGACCGGAATGTGTCAACAGACAGATAAATCCGATCTGCAATTTTCAGAACAGGGACTATAACAGTTGAGAACTGCTATAGTCTCTTTTTGTACTCACGCTTATGATCCGATTGGTTTGAAAACTGATGTTGTAAAATAAGTGGGGTAGAAAGGGAAAAAGGCTTTGAAGCAGATGGCGGTCAAACAAACCACCGATAACTGAAAGAGATACCTTGATCTTTCACAAAAGTTGTCAGAAAAATGGATGGAAGGCATGAGATTGTAGCACCTCATGACTTTTGAATGATGAGAGCTCTGCCCTCAGACTCCGGTCGAGTAGAGGAGTCTCACGAGTGGCTCCTCTATCCGACCGATCCCGCTACATTTAAAATATTCATTTTCTTTCTGCATGCACGATAATACTCATGCATGATCACGGACCGCCATGTACAATATAGGTATCGATAAAGGAGATATATCATGCGGAAAAGATTCAGAATTCCATCTTTGGTTTTGACGGTTTTCATGTTTTTCACAATCCTTCCCGTACATGCTGAAGGGACTCAGCCATCTTCTCCAAGAGATGAGGAGATCACAGAATCAGAATCCTTTGCGTCAGGAAAAGCGGCGCAGGATTATGCAGAAGCAGATCTCAATGCGGATGAGGGAGAAACCGCTCCCAGGCGGATCGTTTTTACAGATCCGTCCTATACAGCAGTCGTCGGCAGCTCACAGCGGCATCAGGTATACGCCAGCATCTACCCGATTGATGCTGTCAGCATGGTGACCTATTCAATTGAGGATACTTCCATCGCAGAGATTGATGCGGCTTCCGGAGAGTTTACCGTGAAAAAGGCAGGCAAAACGCATATTTTTGCACAGACGGAAAACGGTCTGAAGGCATCTGCAGAATTGACGGTATATGAAGGCGATTATGCGGATTATCTTTCCATTGAAAACGCATATGGCAATATTGTGCTCGAAGCCGGAGAAACGATTCAGCTGAACTGTACTCTGCATTCCAGTTCGGATGAAGGAAAGACATCATTCGCGGATGAAACTGTCAAATGGGTAGCATTTCCTGAATATGAGTCGGATCGGGATGTTCTTTCCGTTGATCAAAACGGAAAAGTGAAAGCTCTTGCCAACGGAACCGGCAGAATCAGAGCATCCATTGCAAGCGGATATTCCCAGACTGCTTATATTTCTGTTGCTCCGCAGATTAAAAGAGTCATATTCGATCCCGACACACAGTCTCTGATCAAAAAGCAGTCATGGACACAAACAATTTATCCGTCGCAGTATCTGATTGCGGAGCCGGCTGAAGCCACGATCAGAGTCCGGTCAGCTGAGTTTACATGGACTTCCAGCAACACGAATGTACTTTCACCGAATGAATACGGCGGAATTGATGTTACAGGTATCGGCAAAGCGACACTGACAGGAGTCAGCAAGACGGAGCCTTCATTCACTGTATCCAAGGAATTTGAAGTATATGAGCCGGCTGAGCCGACCGCAATCCGCAGAATGACACCGGAGAACGTCGAACTTCATAACGGCTACTGGTACAGATCTGCGGCGGTTATGCGCATTGCATATGATCCGGCAACCGCAGATACATCAACAGAATGGACAGCGGATGACCCGGATCTGCTCAAACTGGGCGGAGATCTTTCTCCTGATTTCCGCTTCTATGGAACCGGAAGCACGAAAGTGACTGCCACATCCAAAACGAATCCTTCTCTCAGCACATCCTTCAATGTCACAATCGTGGAAGGCCCGTATGAGGAGGAAGAATTCACATCCGATGTGTCGATTTCCCGGATTGAAAATGACAGACTTTATGATACGGTAAAGAACCCGGATGTATATGTTATGAATCTCGGGGAAGAACATCAGATCCGCATTGATGTGGAAGGGGAAGCATATATTCCCGAAGTGAGTATGCTTGCGTCGATGTTTGAGGATTCTTCCATTATGCTTCCTCAGGAAAGATACGGACTGGTTGAAAACATCGGAAACAGCAGTATCTCCATAAGCCCGAGATAAACTGTATACGCTGAAAAAACCGGTGAAGAAACATATACAGTGGGAAGCAGAACATTCACCATCCGTGTTGTCGATCCGGATCATGAACATGAATATACACTGAGCGGCTGGACATGGGCAGATGACTTTTCATCGGCATATGCGACATTTGTATGCGGATGCGGCGATGAGATCAAAGTTGACGCAGCCATCACAAAGTCAGGAAATGTTTATACAGCGACTGTACAGTTCAACGGGAAAACATATACGGATACCAGAAAAAAGGAGGAAACAGTTGAACCGACAAGGATCTGGTTTACAGAGCCGTCCTATACAATCAATGTCGGACAGCAGTTTGTCCTGATTCCGCATCTGGAACCGAGAAATTCAACTTCAAAAATCACGATAACCAGCTCCAATCCTAATGTTGTAAGCAATCAGGATAACCTGCTTTTCGGTGAAAAGACCGGTACTGTCACAATGACTGCGACAGCAGAAAACGGAGTCAGGGCAACATGTACGATTCATGTCACCTTCACGGATGTTCCTTATGAAGGAAAGTACTATTCTGCACCTGTTTACTGGGCAGTGAATAAAGGAATCACAAACGGCTATAAAGATGATGACGGTTTATCGAGAACATTCAGGCCGCAGAACAACTGCACCAGAGAAGCAGTTGTGACATTCCTTTGGAGACTGGCTGGCAAACCTGAACCCAAATCCATGAAGAGTCCGTTTACGGATGTCAAAGACAGCTCGAAATACTATTACAAAGCAGTATTGTGGGCAGCTGAAAAGAAAATTGCAGGCGGCTATAAAGACGGAACATTCAAACCGGATGATACATGCTTAAGAGAACATGTTGTCACATTCCTGTACAGATATGCAGGCAAACCGAATCCGGGTGTTTCAAAGAATCCGTTCAATGATGTCAGCTCATCCGATTACTACTACAATGCTGCATTGTGGGCAAACGCAAAGGGCATCGCCAAGGGCTACTCAGACGGTCCTCATGCCGGCGGATTCGGACCCAAGCTTGACTGCTTAAGAGAGCACGTCGTGACATTCCTCTACAGATACGCAAAGTAATCATTTTCAAAAACTGAATCCAATAAAAATACAGGGAGAAGCCGTTTGGTTTCTCCCTGTATCACTTATGAATTGTTTAAAGAATTACAGCAGGCGTGCGCGCATTTCTTCCGGGGTCATTTCGCTTAAGAGAACCGGAGGAATGTCGAAGACTGTCTTACAGCCTGTATCGCCTTTGTCATTGAGACGCTTGATTGCTCTGGCGTAGGCGATGATGACGCTGGATGTGAATTCCGGATTGGAATCGAGTTTCAGCGAGAATTCAATGACATGGCTGTGCTCATGATTGAAGCCTGTGCAGCCAGAGCGGAATACGAATCCGCCATGGGCAAGACCGCTGTGATTTGCGGCGAATTCTTCAGCGGAAATGAAATTGACGGTTGTGTCGTAATCCGCGAAGTAGTTCGGCATCTCGACGATTTCCTTACGGACTTTTTCAGGATCAGCGCCTTCCTTCAGGACAACAAAGCATTCACGTGTGTGCTTCTGTCTTGTGGTCAGTTCAGGGTTTTCGCCATTGCGCACTGCTTCAAGAGCAGCTTCAACCGGAACGGTATACTGCTTCGCGTTGGCAACGCCTTCAATTCTGCGGATGGCATCGGAATGTCCCTGGGAAACGCCTTTTCCCCAGAATGTATAGTCTTTGCCATTGGGAAGAACAGCAGAAGAATAAGCGCGGATCAATGAGAACATACCCGGATCCCAGCCGACGGAAATCATTGCTGTATTGCCGTTAGCCTTTGCGGCTTCATCGACTGCCGCAAAGTGAACAGGGATATTGGCGTGAGTATCGAAGCTGTCGATGACATTGAAATTCTTTGCGAGTTCCGGTGTCTGTACCGGCAGATCAGTCGCGCTGCCGCCGCATAATACCAGGACATCAATTCTGTCTTTCCACTCAAGGATGTCATCCATTGAAACAACCGGAACATTTTCTGTCTGAATCTTTAAGGAAGAGGGGTCTCTGCGGGTGAAGACTGCTGTGAGTTCCATGTCGCTGGTTTCTCTGACGGCGCATTCCACACCGCGTCCGAGATTGCCGTAGCCTGCGATTCCGATTCTGGTTTTCATAATATTCCTTCTTTCTAACCGAACAAAAGATCGTGCATGTTATAAAGTCCGGGTTCTTTGCCATAGAGATATTCTGCAGCCCTGACGGCGCCGTTGACAAAGATCTGCCGGTTGTCCGCGTGATGGGTGATTGTGATCGATTCATTGGTTCCGAAGAAGTGAACAGAATGCTCACCGGCTTCGGTTCCGCCTCTTAAGGCATGCACGCCGATTTCCTTCTGCCGCGCGCCTGTCATTCCGCTTCTGCCGTAGACTTCTTTGAATTCTCCATCCGGATTCAGAATGGCAAGCAGCGCTTTGGCGGTTCCGCTGGGAGCGTCTGCCTTCTGGTTGTGATGGGTTTCCGTCAGTTCGATATCGAATGTGTCCTTTAACAGCGGTACAGCTGTGCGGATCAGTTCCTGCAGAACCGCAACGCCATAGGAGAAATTCGCGCTGAAGAAGACGGGATTGTCTTTGGCAAGTTCATCGAGATCTGCCTTCTGATCAGCGGATAAGCCGGTTGTGCCGTAGACGAGGGCACAGCCGTTTTTCTTTGCGTAATCGATGATCCAGGCAAGATTGTCACGATGTGAGAAATCGATGATCATATCTGCCGGTTCCATGGAATTCAGTTCGTCTTTATTGAAGATGTCGAACATGCCGAGAACTTCATGTCCTGCTTTTTCTGCGGTTTCCGCAAGCAGGCTTCCCATTCTTCCTCTGCCGCCGATGATGATTTTCATAACAGACCGACCTTTCTCATTTCGTTATAAAGCTTTTCCTTATTCGGTTCAGCCATTTCATAGAGCGGCAGTCTGTATCCGCCGACCTTGAAGCCCATCGCATTCAGTGCTTCCTTGACCGGGATCGGATTGACTTCACAGAAGAGGGCGTGGATGTAATCAAGATATTCCTGCTGGATCTGCAGGGACTTTTCCTGATTGCCCGCGAACCATTCGGCGACCATGTCATGCGCTTCTTTCGGATTGGTGTTGGCAAAGACGGAGATGACGCCGCTGCCGCCGAGCGAAAGAATCGGGACGACCATATCGTCATTTCCTGAGAACATGACGAAGTTCTCATTCACAAAGCGGGAAATGCTGACGGCATAGGAGATATTGCCGGAAGCCTCCTTGATGCCGATGATGTTGGGATGTTTCGAAAGTCTTTCAACCGCGCTGACGCTTAAGGAACATCCGGTTCTGCCCGGTACGTTGTAGAGGATGAGCGGTGCGCTGACCGCATCCGCAACGGTTGTGAAGTGGCGGATCATGCCTTCTTCATTTGCCTTGTTGTAATACGGTGTAATGACAAGCAGGGCATCGACACCCATGTCGGCATATTTTTTGGACTTGTAAAGCATGGTGTTGGTGTCATTGGAACCGGAGCCGGCAATGACCGGAACACGATGATTGACCGTCTTCAAAGTGAATTCAACAACCGCATCATCTTCTTCATGCGTCATGGTTGTGCTTTCGCCGGTTGTGCCTAAGACAAGAATGCCGTCGGTGGAATTGGCGATGTGCCATTCAAGCAGTTCGCCGAGTTTTTCGAAATTGACACTGCCGTCCTCATGGAACGGTGTGATGAGTGCAACGATGGATCCTTTTAACATGATTGTTCCTCCATTTATTTTTCCAGGGAAATCAGATGATCATAGCTTTCCCTTGCGATCACTTCTCTGTCTTCTCCGTCCTTTGCGAATACAACCGCAGGAAGAGGGAGCTTGTTGTAATGGCTTGCCATGGAATATCCATAGGCACCGGTTGTTTTCATTGCCAGAATGTCGCCGGTTTTCACTTCCGGAAGGGCAATGGACTGGATCAGGATGTCTCCCGACTCACAGCATTTTCCGGCAATCGTATAATCCGCATATGCCGGTTGATCTTCCTTTCCGGCAATCACCGCATCGTATTTAGCCTGGTAGAGGGCAGGGCGGATATTGTCCGCCATACCGCCGTCTGCGAATGCATACAGCTTGTTCGGTGTCTTCTTGATATAGCCGATGGTGTAAAGATTGTATCCGGCTTCCGCAACAATTGAGCGTCCAGGTTCAATCAGAATCCGTTTGATGAATCCGCCGGCTTTTTCATTTTCTTCTCTGCAGGTGCTCAGAATAGTTTCACAGACCTGAGGAACGGGAATCGGCTTGTCCTCATCTGTATAGAGCGCCGCAAATCCGCCGCCAAGATTAATGCCGCAGACATCAATGCCATAGACTTCTTTCAGCTTTGACGCAAAGGCGAACATCTTTCGGATTTCTTCAACGAATGCCTGCTGGTCGAAGATCTGCGAACCGATGTGGGCATGCAGTCCTTCGACTGTGATGCCTTCTGTCTGATTCAGCTTCTGAACGGTTTCGATGATTTCTTCTTCATCAAGCAGCGAGAATCCGAATTTGGAATCGACATGGGCGGTCACAATGTATTTATGTGTATGTGCTTCAATGCCGGGATTGATGCGCAGATAGACATTGACTTTATAATCAGTTCCGGAAATCTGACGGATCAGTTCATCCGCTTCCATCGCGTTGTCCACAACAATGGTTCCGACTCCGTTCTGAAGTGCCATTTGAATCTCGGCAGGGGTCTTGTTGTTGCCGTGGAAGAAGACTTTCGAGCAGTCATATCCGGCTTTTACTGCTGTATACAGTTCACCGCCGGAAACCACATCCAGGCAGCAGTCATATTCATCAATCAGACGGATCATGGCTTTGCAGTTGAATGCTTTGGACGCATAGATGACATCTGTATCGAATTCATCGCATCTGAAATTGTCTTTGAATTCCTTCAGTCTTCCGCGCAGTCTGTTTTCATCATAGACACACAGCGGTGTGCCGTATTTCTTCGCAAGATCGATTGCTTTGATTCCGCCGATTTCAAGCATATAAGCCTCCTTTTATCAAAAATGCCGGCAGGAGTCTACTGCCGGCAGATCAAAATCACCTTCAGATAGCACTCCTACATACGTAGACAGTCCGCCGGATCTTCTCCGTCGGCCCACCATTGCCCGGTGCCCCGGACAACAGTTCGGCGGAATTGCTGCAGCCATCCATCCAATGCCCGCCGGCTCTGCATGGCTTTGTCGTTTCCGCGCCTCTATCAATGCAGTGATATTATCATTACTTACATGGTATTTCAATAAAAATAATCAGAAACACGCAATAAAAATGATTTGGATTTTCAAAAAATGAAAATATTTACACAGATTGCCATATATGTCACTCCACAAACGTTGACCGATCAACAAACATGCATTACAATGAGGTTGTTGATAGATCAACAAAACAGGAGGGCTGTATGAAGGAACGTTTTGACCGGTTTACATCATCGATTACAACTGTCTACCAGAATCTTCAGAAAATGAAAATGGAGGAGATGAAACAGTACGGCCTGCGCAGCGGCCATGTGGATTGTCTTCACATCCTCATCGAACATCCGGAAGGGCTGACTGCCAAAGATATTGCGCAGCTGTCCGATCTCGACAAGGCAGCGGTTTCCCGCTACATGAACCAGATGGAGGAAATGGCGTTTGCCTATGTGGATGAATCCGATGAGAAGATTTACAGAAGGAAGTGGTTCCTCAGTGACAAAGGCATGCAGGCAGCACAGCAGATGGACGCGAAGATTGCGGACGCTGTCAGCACGATCGGTCTGTCATTGACGGAAGAAGAAAGAACCGCTTTCTATGAAATGCTGAATAAAGTAAATACGTTTATGGTGAACTACCTGGAGGAGAAGAGATAGAAATGGGTATCAGGATTCTGACCGATTCCGCGAGTGATATCTCACAGGAAACGGCAGAGAAATGGGGTATTAAAGTAATTCCTCTGAAAGTGCGCTTCGGCGAAGAGGAATATCTGGACGGTAAAACATTAAAGCCGAAGCAATTCTATGAGAAGCTTGTGGAAACGGATGAAATTCCCAAGACTTCCCAGATCACACCGTTTGAATATGAACAGGAATTCAAAGCTGCCAGGGAAGCAGGCGATCAGCTGATCTGTTTCTGCATGTCCAGCGGCGTCTCCGGATGCTATCAGAGCGCCTGCATGGCGGCGATGGATTATGAAGACTGCGTGACTGTCATTGACACACAGCAGTTCTGCATCTCCGAATACATCATTGTCGCAAGGGCAGTGGAGTTGAGAGATGAAGGAAAAAGCGCACAGGAAATTGTGTCCGTTATCCGTGAAGAACTGAAAGATTCCCATGTCATTGCAGTATTCAATACATTGGAATATCTGAGACTCGGCGGCCGTCTTTCCGCGGCAGCCGCAATCACCGGAAATCTGCTGGCAATCAAGCCGGTGCTGACGATTGAAGATGGGATTGTAAAGATTCTCGGCAAAGCGCGCGGTTCGAAAAAGAGCGGCAACATGCTCAGCGAGATGATTGCGAAAGTCGGCGGCATTGATTTTGAAAGACCTGTATGTGTCGGATATACCGGCACGGATGATCATCTGCTGCAGAAATATCTTCATGATTCCGCATATCTTTATGAAGGACATGAAGAATGTATACAGACGGCGGAAGTCGGCAGCACAATCGGAACCTATGCCGGTCCCGGTGCTATCGCAGTCGCTTTCTTTGCTAAGAAATAAACAGCCGGTTTCACAGATCCGTGAAAACCGGCTTTTCATTTGAAATAAGATATTCAGATTCTTCTCAGGAAATCTTCAATGAAGCAGGATTCATAGGCATGTGCTTCATCATTAGGATGGGTATTGTGCGGATAATCCACTGCCTGTTTTAACAGGACTGCTTTTTTGACTTCCGGTGCGATATCCGGATTCTGCGAACGGATCATGACCGGGGTAAAGCGGTCGCCGTTTAAATCAATATACGGAATACCGTACTTCACAGCCATATTGATCTGTACGGTTCTGTATTCTTCCCGGTCGCATCCGTTTGAAACCAGAATGCCGATGTGGGCGAAGGGGCGGTTGACAATCAGCCAGGAAAGAATTTCATTCCATGCGCCGCAATAGGTGGCTGCTGTCTGATCGTCCATTGTGCCGATCGGAATCGGTCCGGTAGGATCTTCACCGTCTTTTGCCTTGCCGTGTTCATGGTGGGAATCATTGATGCCGAGATAGATGGTAATATAATCCGCATCCTCAGGAATATTGCGGTAATAATAATCCGCTTCCGGATCGCTCAGGCTGTTATGGAATGTGTTGTCAGCCGGGAAGCCGAGGGTTCTGCCGCCTTCAAAGAAGCGGACGATTTTCATATGGTTTCTTTCCGCAATGTAGTAGGGATATGTTTTCGGCATGCCTTTGCAGAAACCGTCCTCAAATACATTTCCGGTTACGCCGCTTGTGAAGCTGTCGCCGCAGACGGCCCATTTTTTTCCGTAAAGAATATTTCCGTTCTGTTCTGTATATGCTTTTTCCATAATTAATTCTCCAGTTTTACGTGCATAAAGAAATCTAGCACAGCAGAATGATGAAAACAACAAAGAGGCACATTGAAATCGAATTTGTCCATATTGTTTCCGGAGGATGCCATTTCTGATCGCTTCAGCTTATCAAAATGATCAGAACCGCAAATTGGACATTTCCGGAAATCGGAATATTATATCCATGCATACAGGAGGTTTTGTCATGGAATGGATTGAAAAGTGGATTGAACCGAAGAATCAGATCGATGACAGCCGCAAGCGGTTTTCCAACAGCCAGCTGCGGCGGATGATGATTCCGCTGTTTATCGAACAATTGTTGTTGATGGTTGTCGGCCTTGCGGATACGATGATGGTCTCGCATGCCGGTGAAGCGACCGTCTCCGGTGTTTCGCTGGATACCATGATTTATACGATCTTCATTCTTGTATTCTCTTCGCTGGGTGCCGGCGGAGGAGTCATCGTGGCACAGTATATCGGAAGAGATGACCGTGAAAACGGAAATACTGCTGCTTCGCAGGTATTCCTGGTCTCCTTTACCATCTCCATTGTGCTGATGATCCTTCTGCTCCTGCTTGGAAAGACAATCCTGCATCTGCTGTATCCGAGTGTGGATCCGGCTGTTATGCAGGCGTGTGAAACCTATCTCTGGATCGTCACGCTTTCCTTCCCGGCAAATGCGGTTTATAACGCAGGAACCGCATTATACCGCTCGATGGGAAAAACATCTGTCACGATGCGTGTATCGATGATCATGAACCTCATCAACATCGTTGGAAACGCAATCGGAATCTTTGTACTCCATGCCGGTGCGGCAGGCGTTGCCTGGCCCACCACCATCTCCTGGTACGCAGCCGCATGCATCATGACATATCTCTGCTTTTCGAAAGAAAACAAAGTATTCATTGAATGGAAGAAGATCATTTCCTTCAACAGTGAAATGGTTTCCAGAATCATGAAGGTCGCTGTTCCCAATGCGGTTGAAGGCGGACTGTTCCAGATGGCAAAAGTAGTTCTCGGTTCATTGATTGCAACATTCGGAACAGCCCAGATCGCCGCAAACGGCATCGGCCAGACAATCTGGTCACTGGCAGCTGTTGTCGTCAGCTCCATGAGTCCGATCTTTATCACTGTCATCGGCCAGTGCATCGGAGCAGGGGACAGGGAAGCTGCGAAATATTATTTATGGAAGCTTCTGCGGATGACAACCGCGCTGACATTTGTATGGAATGCATTGGTTCTGCTGGCATTGCCGGTATTATTGCCGCTGTATGATATTTCAGAAGAAACAAGGCATCTGCTGATTATCATCGTCTTTATTCATAACATCTTCTGCGGTACAATCGGCGCCTTCTTCGGACCGATGTCAGCCGGATTCCGGGCTGCCGGAGATGTGAAATTCGCGATGTATGTTTCGATCTTCTGCACCGTCATCTTCCGTACATCCATGTCATTCCTGCTGTGTCTGGGATTACAGATGGGTGTCATCGGTATTGCCATCGCGATGGTGATGGACTGGGCGCTCAAGGGCATGATCCTGGTCATCCGAGAACGAAGCGGAAAGTGGCTCAGCCATCAGCTGATCTGACGCTTACAGCAGTCTTCGGACTGCTTTTTTCGTATGAAAAAAGACAGACTTTTATCCGTCTGTCTCTTCTGTCTCATCTTTCTTTTTGAGATCCATGTTGACATAATGTGTCGCATAATTCTTTTCAATGCCCGGATCTCCGGTTTTGGAAAAACAAAGCTTCTTTCCTTTGCGATGATAAACGGTAAAGGATGGACGGCAATGATATTTCACAGCACAGGAGCGGATCTGCTTCATGATGAATGAGAGTTTGGAAAGATTGGTCTGACATACCTTTTCCAGATAAGGTACATTTCCTTTCCGCCATGATTCATAATCCTTTTTTGAAAGATATCCAAGGTCCAGAAGAACCTGTACAGGGGATGCATAACCCCTGTGCCAGCATTGCGATACAAATATGCTTTCCGTTTTCTTTGCGAGTTCCTGATTGTTCATGAGTATAGGGTACAGCTTATAACAGACAGTACAAGAAAAAACCGTGGATTTTATTTCCACGGCTTCATGCATCTGTTAAATCAGAATCCGGTGCTTTCGGAATCAGCTGCGAATTTCTTCGCTTCTTCAATTCTGCCTTCCGCTGTTGTGACAACTGCCTTGACTGCATCTGCACCGAGCAGGAGTCTGAACGGTGCTTCTTCCGCAAATGCCATTTTGACAATCAGCTCGCCGGCTTTCATCGGATCACCCGGCTGCTGTCTCTGGTTGACTGCCTGTGCTCTCTTCCATGTTGTATCTTTATAGGCATCGACCTTTAAAGGCGCTGCCTTGTAGGCTTCATCATAGAAGTGTGTACGGAAAGCTCCCGGTTCAATTACCATAACTCTGATGCCTAACGGCGCGACTTCCTTTGCCAGGCCATCGGTCAGTAAGTCGAGGGCTGCCTTGGAGGATGCATAGTATCCGGAGGCAATCGCGGAACGTTCTGCCGCGATGCTGGTGGTATTCATGATGACGCCTTCGCCTTTTTCTCTCATGATCGGAAGAACTTCCTTGATCATGTTGATGGGGCCGAAGAGATTTGTTTCAAACAGTTCGCGGATCGCTTCATCTTCGCCTTCTTCAACGGAAGAACGGTAGCCGTGTCCGGCGTTGTTGATCAGAACATCTACTGTTCCGAATTTTTCAACTGTCTTTGCGACAAGTTCCTTCATCTGCTCACGGTCTGACATGTCCAGTGTCATCGGCAGACATGTTTCCGGATAATCATTTGCGATTGCTTCGAGTTTGGAAAGGGATCTTGCTGTGATGACTGCGTTATCGCCTTTGGCAAGAACTGCTCTTGCGATGCCTTCACCGATTCCGCCTGCGCTTGCGCCTGTAATAATCCATGTTTTTGCCATCTTTATTTCCTCATCTTTCTTTTTGTTTACAATCACAGTATAAAAAATAAGGAGAAGCACATCAATTTGCGATTTCTGTCTTTTTGATAAGATTTGCTAATGAATCGTGTGTATGCATTTTCTGAATGGATTCCTATACACAACCGGTATTTGTGCATGGATTTCTGCCAATTATAATAAATAAGGAAACATCTGAATCAAAGAAGGAGTGTGCAGATGGAATACAGAATCAACAGAAAAACAGGTGACAGAATCAGTGAGATCGGCTTCGGAACTTCCTATCTTTATGAAGCAGGATTGGAAAAAGGAGCGGAAACTGTCCGCTATGCCTATGAACACGGAATCAATTATTTCGATCTTGCGGCAGGGGACGGCCTGACATTTCCGATCTTCGGCAAAGCGCTTGCGGATGTAAGAAAGAATGTTTTCTATCAGGTTCATTTCGGGGCTGATTATTCACAGGGTACATATGGATGGACACTGGACCTCGAAACAGTCAAAGCTTCCGTGGAAAAGATGCTGAAGGAACTGAAGACGGACTATATCGATTACGGATTCATTCATTGCCAGGATGAACTTTCCGACTGGGAAACCTATCAGGAAAACGGCATTCTGGATTATCTTCTGGAAATGAAAAAGAAGGGAACTGTCCGCCATATCGGCGTTTCTTCCCATACACCGAAGGTGATTCATAAAATTCTGGATACAGGACTGATCGATATGCTCATGTTTTCCGTCAATCCTGCTTACGATTGCGGCCAGGGTGAATATGCCTATGGCGAAAAGGATGAAAGGGCAGAGATTTACCGCAGATGCGAGAAAGAAGGCATCGGCATCACAGTCATGAAGCCGTTCTCCGGCGGTCAGCTGCTCGATGCGTCCGTTTCACCTTTCGGCAAAGCGATGACTGTTTATCAATGCATCAGATACGCACTGGACAGACCGGGTGTTCTGGCAGTACTGCCCGGGGCATCATCCGTTGAAGAAGTAAAGAAACTTCTTGCCTATTATGATCAGAAAGAAGAAGATCTGGATTATTCGGAAATCACATCTTCCGCATCTTTCTCCATCAAAGGAAAATGCGTCTACTGCAATCATTGCAAGCCATGTCCGATGGGACTGGATATCGGCCTGATCAACAAGTATTATGATCTTGCCATAGCCGGTGACAGTATGGCCGAAGAACATTACCGTACATTGGAAAAGAAAGCATCTGACTGTGTCGGATGCGGACATTGCGATTCGCGCTGTCCGTTCCATGTCAGACAAAGTGAAAAGATGCAGGAAATCAGAGAATATTTCGGTGAATAGAATGAAGAAAATGATGGCAATCCTGTCTGCCGGATTCCTGCTGCTATGCGGATGCGCACAGCAGACAGCAGAAACACAGCCGCAGGAAACGGAAGAAGCGGAGATTCAGGAAACACCGGCAGTTGAGAAAGAAGAAACTGCAGAAACAGAGGAAGAAATGATCATGAAACTGTATATCAACGATATTGAAACTGAAGTGAAATGGGAAGACAACGCGGCTGTGCAGGAATTGAAGAACCTTGTCAGAGATGAGCCGCTTTATATTGAAACATCTGCCTACGGCGGATGGGAACAGGTCGGTGACATCGGACACAGACTTTCCAGCAATGATGTCAGACAGACCGCGCAGCCCGGTGACATCATGCTGTATACAGGCAGTCAGATGGTTCTGTTTTACGGAAACAACACATGGGCCTATACAAAGCTCGGCACAATGGTGTATTCTTCAGACGAAGAACTGAGAAGCCTTCTGGATGTACCGGAATGCACAATAAAAATCACAATCGAATAAAGCTGAAACTGTAACGAAAAAAGAGGAGGACATTATGGATTTCAGACCCGCTAAAAAATTAGGATTCGGACTCATGAGAATGCCCAGACTTGATCCGAACAACGCTGCAGCAGTTGATGTGGAACAGGTTAAGAAAATGGTTGATCTGTTCATGGAAAAAGGATTCACCTATTTTGATACAGCCTGGATGTACAACGGCTTCGCTTCTGAAAATGTTGCGAAGGAAGCCCTTGTCGACCGCTATCCCCGTGAAAGCTTCACCCTTGCCACAAAGCTTCATGCCGGTTTCTTCAATTTCCTTGAAGACCGTGACAAGGTATTCAATGAACAGCTGAGAAAAACCGGTGCCGGCTATTTTGACTACTATCTTCTGCACGGTATTGAAGAAAGCATGATCGGTAAATATGAAGAATTCGACTGCTTCAGCTGGATGCTGGAAAAGAAAGCACAGGGACTTGTGAAGCATGTAGGCTTCTCCTATCACGATACACCGGAACTTCTGGATGATATTCTGACAAAGCATCCGGAGATGGAATTTGTCCAGCTGCAGATCAATTATCTTGACTGGGAAAGCAAATGGATTCAGTCCAGGAAAGTCTATGAAGTTGCTGAAAAGCACGGCAAGCCGGTCATTGTCATGGAGCCGGTCAAAGGCGGAACACTTGCGAAGCTGCCGGCAGAAGCGCAGAAGCTCTTTGAAGCACATGATCCGTCATATACAATGCCGTCCTGGGCAATCCGTTTTGCCGCAAGCCTGCCCAATGTCATGGTTGTACTTTCCGGCATGAGCACACTGGAACAGATGGAAAACAATACTTCCTATATGGAAGATTTCCAGCCTCTGACAGAAGAAGAAAAACAGCTCTGCTTCAAGGCTGCGGATATCATCAACAGTCAGATCACAATCCCCTGTACATCCTGCCACTACTGCACGGAAGGATGCCCGATGCATATCTGCATTCCTGAATACTTCTCCATTTACAACGAAGACATGAGAGAAGATCTTTCCAGCAAAGGATGGACGATCAACTTCACAAATTATGAAATTCTCGCATCCAAAAACGGAAAAGCTTCTGATTGCATCGGATGCGGACAGTGCGAAGGTGTGTGCCCTCAGCATCTGACCATTATCGACTTCCTCAAGGATGTCGCTTCCCACTACGAACACTAAGGAATAACATAAATGCCGGGAAAACTAACCCGGCATTTTGATTGGATTATTCTGATGTTTCAAGAAAACGCTGACGGCATTCTTCGATGATTTCAGCTGCCTTTTTGCGGTGGTGATACGGTCCGGTGGTAACCTTGATCCCCTGCAGGACTTTGTAATTCTCAAAGAAATTGCGGATTTCTTCGAGTTCAAAGGCAGGCAGATCACTTAATTCATGTACATTGTCATATCTCGGATCACAGTCGACAACAGAAATCAGTTTGTAGTCAATCGCTCCGTTATCGATCATTTCCAGATAGCCCAGGACCCTTGCCGGAACAATGCAGCCGGGGAAGGTAGGATCCTTGCAGATGACAAGAATATCGAGAGGGTCGCCATCCGGTGCCAGAGTGTTTTCAATGATGCCGTATTCCGTCGGATAGATCATTGCTGAATAGAGCACTCTGTCCAGATGGATTCTGCCGGTGGTGTGATCCACTTCATATTTGTTCCTTGAGTTTAAAGGAATTTCAATCAGAGCTTCTACGACAAGATCATTCATTCTTCAGTACCGATTCGCCGTTGGATTCACACAGCTCCTTATACCAGTCATAGGACTTTTTCTTCGCTCTTTCGAGTGTCCCGTGTCCGTCATTGAAACGGTCAACATAGACAAAACCGTATCTCTTTTTCATTTCGCCGGTTCCGGCTGAAACAACATCAATCGGTCCCCAGTAGAGATAGCCGCGGCAGTCAACGCCGTCTTCAATCGCCGCATTCACATTCTTTACATGTTCCTCAATGTAATGAATGCGGAAGTCATCTTCAATCGTACCGTTTTCATTGAGATTCTCATCAAGTCCGACACCGTTTTCAACGATATAAAGCGGCAGATGATATCTGTCATAAAGAACATTCAATGTGTAGCGCAGACCATCCGGATCCACCGGCCAGCCCCATGGCTGAGGCGCCTTGTCTTTGAGATACGGATTTTCTTTTCCGACAAGTCCGCCGGTGTCGGTCTTCATTGCATATTCATAATCATAGACACTGGAGCGGTAATAGCTGAAGGAGAAGAAATCAACAGTATATTCTTTGATCAGTGCACGCTCTTCATCCGTGAAGTTTACCGTGACGCCGTCTTTCTTCCAGACTTTATTGAGATAAGTCGGAATAATGCCGAGGCAGAACGGATCGCCGAAATAGAAGTTTGCCATTCTCTGTGACTCCAGTGCGCCGAAGACATTGACCGGATCGCATGTATACGGATAGCAGGCAACGGAAGAGCTGGTTAACATGCAGCCGACCTGGCAGTCCGGATCGATTTCATGGCCGAGTTTTACGGTCCATGCGTTTGCGACCAGAATGTTGTGATAGGCATCCCAGATATCCTGCTTTGTGGTGGAGCCGATCGGATCTGCAGGGTCTGCAGGATTCTTGATTGTCATGACACCGCCCGCCACAAGCGGAACTCTTAACATGTTGTTGACTTCATTGAATGTCAGCCAGAATTTCACAAGTCCCTTATAGCGTTCAAAGACTGTGGATACATAGCGTTTCCAGAATTCAATGAGTTTCGGATCGGACCATCCGCCGTATTCCGTGATCAGATACAGCGGTGTTTCATAATGGGAAAGGGTAATGACCGGTTCCATCTCCAGTTCACGCATGCAGCGGAACATATCTTCATAGAAGGCAAGACCTGCTTCATTGGGCTCTTCCTCATTGCCGTTGGGGAAAATACGTCCCCATGCGATGGATGTGCGGAAGGAATTGAAACCCATTCCTTTCATCAGTTTGAGATCTTCACGGTATCTGTGATAGCCGTCCACCGCGTCGTGGGAAAGATAGACTTTATCAGGATCCAGGCACATTTCATATTTGCCTGTTTCCTCATTCCATCGGATGCCGGGCTGTCTGGACATGATACCGACAAGTACATCTGTTACGTTAGGCTGTTTTCCGTCTTCCAGCCATGCGCCTTCATACTGGTTCGCCGCAATCGCGCCGCCCCATAAAAAGCCTTTGGGAAAGCTCATAATTATATTTCCTCCGTTTCTTTGATCATATTATATCTGTTCATAACCGTTTCTGCATTATGCATGACAGGCAAAAGGAAGAACACAAAGCAGTGAAAAACCGGACGATAACAAGTACAATAATTGCAGGAGATAAAAACATATGAAAATCGCATTGATTGAACCATTGAATGTAAAGAAGGAAGTTCTTGACAGACTTTCAAAGCGCTTAAAGGATGAAGGACATGAATTTGTTTCCTATGATTCTTTAAGCAAAGATACAGAAGAACAGAAGGCAAGAGTCAAAGACTGTGACATTGTCATGATCGCCAACCACCCGTTCCCAAAAGAAACCGTGGAAGCAGCTGAAAACCTGAAAATGCTCGATGTGGCTTTTACCGGCATTGACCATGTCGCACTGGATGCCTGCAGAGAGAAGGGTGTCATGGTATGCAATGCGGCCGGCTATTCCACACAGACGGTCGCAGAGCTTATCATCGGCATGGCTGTTGCGGGACTCAGGAATCTTGGCAGAGCAGACCGCGCAGTCAGAGAAGGCGGAACAGCCGCAGGACTCGGCGGCAGGGAAATCCATGGGAAAACCGTCGGTATCATCGGCCTTGGCGCGATCGGCATGGCATGCGCAAAGCTGTTCCTTGCATTCGGCGCAAATGTCATTGCCTATAACCGCAGTGAAAAAGAAGAAGCGAAACAGCTCGGCATTGTGTATAAATCATTGGATGAAGTGCTTTCTCAAAGCGACATCATCTCACTGAATCTGCCGAACAATGCGGAAACCAAAGGACTCATTTCAAAAGAAAAAATCGCGCTGATGAAAGATACTGCTGTTTTCATCAACTGCGCAAGAGGTCCGATTGTCGATAATGCGGCGCTTGCCGAAGCACTGAACAGGGATGAGCTCGGCTTTGCCTGCATCGATGTCTATGACATGGAACCCCCGATTCCCCAGGATTATCCGCTTCTGCATGCGAAGAATACATTCCTGACACCGCATCAGGGATTCATTTCCGAAGAGGCGATGGAGCGCAGAGCTGAGATTGTCTTTGACAATGTATACAGCTTTCTGGATGGAAATCCGAAAAACATCTGCAGATAGAACAGGAGAAAACAAAATGGAAAAAGATGTCAGAAAAGTATCACCTTTTGAAGTCGGAGACGTTAATCCGGTCGCACAGTATTTCACCGGCCAGTCTTTTCTGGCTGCGCTGACAGGTCCGGATGCACAGACCGACATTGCCAATGTCACATTTGAACCGGGCTGCCGCAACAACTGGCATGTCCATCACGGATGCCAGCAGATTCTTGTCTGTGTCGGCGGTGAAGGCTGGTATCAGGAATGGGGCAAAGAGGCCGTCAGACTGAAGCCGGGAGATGTGATTGAAATTCCGCTGGATACCAAGCACTGGCATGGTGCCGCAAAGGATTCCTGGTTCGCCCATCTATCCGTGATGTCAAGACTGGCGGAAGGCAGCCATGAATGGCTGGAACCGGTGGATGATGAAACATACAATGCATTGAAATAGAAAGAGACAGGTAAAGAAAATGTACAAAGACAGTGCGAAGAAGTTTCATGCCCGGGTATTCCCGGATTACCCCGTGAATGAGAATGATCCTGATTATGAATATACGGTCCGCTATGAAAACTGGGCCTATGATGAAGTGGTCAATGCCAATGATCTGGACGACCGTCACAGAACACTCGCTGTTTTAGCCACATGCATGGGTGCAGGCGCAGTCGATGAATTCGGATTCCTGATTCCTTCTGCTGTGAAGGAATTCGGGGTGACACCGGAAGAAATCAAGGAACTGGTCTATCAGGGAACAGCGTATCTCGGCATCGCAAGAGTATTCCCGTTCCTGCAGAGAACCAATGAAGTCTTTAAAGCAAACGGCATTGAAGAATCAAAGGAAAGCCGTCTGACAAATACACAGGAAGACAGACAGCCGACCGGTACAGCTGCCCAGGCGGAAATCTTCGGTGGACACATGAAGGAATTCTGGAAAGGCGGTACAGTCAATTACTGGCTCGCGTCCAACTGTTTCGGTGATTATTACACAAGAAAAGGCCTGGATCTCAAAGACCGTGAAATGATCACATTCTGTTTCCTGCTTGCCCAGGGCGGATGTGAATCGCAGCTGCGTTCCCATATCCAGGGCAATATCAATATGGGAAATGACACGGCTTTCTTAATGAAGGTTGTGGAACAGATGATTCCCTATATCGGCTATCCGCGCAGCCTCAACGCGATTGCATGCCTGAAAGAAGCGGAATAAGCAATTGAGAAAAATGAAAGAACTGTACCGTACATACTGACATGATGTATGAACCGGTACAGTTCTTCTTTTTATTTGTTCACTTTTAAGATCGCATACAGCCAACGGAAATCCATCTGTCCGGGATGTTCGTTGCCGAAGATTCCCTGAGTCTGAACTTCCAGTTCCTTAAATCCGGAAATCATTTCCGCAAACCGCTGTTCATTCATATAGGTGTAATAGCGCTTTCCCAGAAATCCGTCGGTATCGCCGTATTTGAAGGAAACGTAGATGATTCCCTGATCCCTGCATGCCCGGATCATTTTGGGAAACAGTTCCAGCAGCTTTTCATATTCAATATGCATGATGGAAGCGGAAGCGAAGATCCCGTCATAGAGATCTTCATCATCGAGCTCATTGAATTCCATGACTTTAACCGGCATATGAAGATATTCAGAAGCCAGTCTGCACATTCCTTCTGATCCGTCCGTCGGAGTGACATCAAACCCTTTTTCGATGAAATACATGCTGTCGCGTCCAGATCCGCATCCGAAATCCAGAATGGAAGCTCCCGGTTTCAGATAAGACAGGAAATGATCCTGGTTTGTACGCTCTGTGATGGTAAAAGCGTCTTCAAAGCACTTCTGTGCTTTTTCGTTGAAATATTCGATCGTTGTGTTGTTCATGTTTGTTCCTCTGCCAATACCTTAGCACATCATGTGAGAAAGGAAGATGACATCATCGGTGTCAGATTTTGATCCATCCGAAAGCCGACGCAATGGAGGAGAGAAGGATAATCACCGCAAATACCGGGCAGACATAGCAGATCATAAAATCAAAGATCTTCTTTCTTCTGAACGGATGGCCGTCATACATCACTTCTTCTTCAATCATCCACAGACCCATATATTTTGTGACAAGGTGGCAGATTGCGATTGCCGCAACCGGCATCATGACTGAGTTGGTCAGGAAGTCAAAGAAATCCAGGAACTGCATGCCGATGATTTTGATTCCGCCGAGCGGACCGCTGCCGAGGCAGGAAAGGGTTCCGAGCACAATCATGATGACGGCCATGATGGCTGTGCCTTTGTTTCTTGACCATCCGAATTCGTCAGTCATCGTGGAAACCGCGCTTTCCACCAGTGCGATGGCACTGGTCAAAGCCGCAAACAGAACCAGAAGGAAGAAGAGAATGCCGATGATTCTTCCGAATCCCATTGCCGCAAAGATCTTTGGCATGGTGATGAACATCAGTGCCGGTCCGGCATTGAGTGTTTCCGGATTTCCGGAAGAGAATGCGAATACAGCAGGAATGATCATCAGTCCGGCAAGGATCGCAATCGCTGTATCGAAGATTTCAACCTGCACGGTGGAATTTTCAATGCTTGTGTCTTTCTGCATATAGGAACCGAATGTAATCAGGATTCCCATCGCAATGGAAAGGGAATAGAACATCTGTCCCATTGCGGCCACAACCGTCATCCAGGAAAAACGGCTGAAATCCGGAATCAGAAGATACTTCGCACCTTCCAGTGCACCGGGTCTTGTCAGAACATAGCCGCTGATCACAATTGCCAGCACAACCAGCACCGGCATCATGAAGCTGGATACACGTTCAATGCCGTTATTCACGCCGAGAAAGATTACCAGCAGAACAAAGAAGGCAAAGACAAAGAACCAGAATTCCGCTTCCCATCCGCCGGTCATAAAGTTAATGAAGAAACCGTCAGCCGCGATCGTATCAAGATCGGTGTGCAGATATTCAAACAGATATTTGCATACCCATCCGCCGATGACGGAATAGTAGGGACAGATCAGGATCGGAATGACCGCGTTCAGCCATCCTCCTGCCTTGATCACATTTCCCACGCCATAGGAAGTAAACGCACCGACCGGGCTTTTCCTTGTGGATCTGCCGATCGCTGTTTCCGCAATGATCATCGTATAGCCGAATGTCATCGCGAGAATAATATAAATCAGTAAAAAAATGCCGCCTCCGTATTTTGCGGCGAGATAGGGGAATCGCCATATATTTCCAAGTCCTACCGAAGCACCGGCTGCCGAAAGCACAAAACCGAGTTTTCCGGAGAACACACCCCGTTCTTTTTTGTCCAAAATCAATCACCTCAATTTCTTCAGCCCTACAATCCTATACCAAAAAGTTGATTCAATCCACTCAAAAAACATGCTCAGGAAATATATATCTTTGCGTTTCAGAGGTTTCGTGGTATTTTATTACTGCACGGGGTCGTAGCTCACCTGGGAGAGCGCATCGCTGGCAGCGATGAGGTAGAGAGTTCGAGCCTCTTCGGCTCCACTGTAAAGCCGCGAATTTATGCGGCTTTTTTCTTTTTTCCTGATTCGTAAACAGATTCGTAAACAGTTTCTTTGTTATTCTTTGTATTTCCGGTTCATCATTACATCGAAAACATCTTTGTCGGATGCGCTGGCATATGCATTCAGTGACATTTCTTCGCTTTTATGTCCCATCAGTTTCTTTGTGACTGCCGGATTGACACCGTTGGCATACAGATCGGCAGAGAAGGATTTCCTCAGCAGAAGGGCGTACACCTTGATTCCGCACTTTTTGCTTACATTTGCAAGCAGACTGTCTACAACACTGGTTTTCAATAAGCCGCCGCCATAATCACAGAAGAGAATATCATAGTCATGATAGGCCATTGTTTCTCTGAGGATTTCTGCACCATCCGGGCTTACAGGCAGAGTACGCACAGATTGCGGTGTTTTAGTTTCACGGACCACATCCATTTCAGTTAATGTAGATCCCATTTCCGTTTCTATACGCACTTCTGCCACTTCTGTGCTTGTCTGAGTGCCATCCTTTCCATCAATGGTAACGGTCCGGAAGGTGATGTTGCTGCGATTGATCGTCCTGGCTTCGGCAAGACGTATACCGGTTATTCTCATGAAGCGAATCATCAGCAGCACAATATCTCTGCGGAAGATCGCTTTTTTCTGAATCGGTGCATAATTGCCGTATTGTGCCATAAACCCGCAGAACTTCTGGAAGTCCTCTTCTGTTATGTTCTGTTCCGTCAGACTGCGCTGGGTGTGTTTGTCGGAAGAAGGCAGATCCACAATCTCACTCCAGTTGGTCACCGGAATGCCAAGCATCTGGGCTACACCGAAGATCTTGCCCCACAGACTTTTCAGTTTGCTGGTGTATTCCCTGGTGCAGACAGCTGCACAGCTCTTCAGACTGTCCAGTACATCCGCAACAGTTATATCCGTAATCAGCTTATCTGCGTATTTTTCCTGAATATAGATTTTATATTGGAATCCCATATGCCGGTAAGTTCTTTTGCGACGGCTGTAATGGGCGGGAATCAGATCGAAGAGCTCCTGTACTGTATGGTTTTCATAAGCGGTATTATCATGTTTCTTTTCCATTTCAGTCAGAATGACCATTCTTATTCCGGCGGGAAGAAGTGACAGGATCTCATCCGCAGTATAGTTCATGGCACTGCTATAGTGTATTTCTTGAATGCCTTTCAGCAGGGGAGTCATGCGGTCACGTTCCCGGATTGCCGCCTTCAAAGCTGCGGCAGGAGAAATAAAATCACTGACTTTGAAATTCCCGACGTACTGTTTCCGCTTCTTTGAACTGCCGTCATGCTCGTAATAGGGTATTTGAACAACATATGCAACTGTTTCGTTTTCTCTTCCTTTGACGGTACTCTTTCTTTCATAGATGAATTTTTCTTTTGCCATGATTGATAGCCTCCTGAATTGATAAAAGGAAGAGATAATGCTGTTTACTGCTAAATTACTGGTTCTTTGTGCGTTGCTGTCGGATGATCAGACAGCATATTTTTTCCTTGCGGCCTCCGGTGTCAAATCCCGGAAATGCCAGAAGTCCTGGCCGAGATTCTTGAGGATAAAGTTATTGATATCCTCTTCTGAATACATCCAGTATTTGGCAAAACGTGTGCCGCGGATCAGTCCGTGCTGGCGCAGATGCGCGACCTGATGGGTGGAACAATGCAGTTTTTCTGCAACTTCTTTTGTTGTCAGTAATTTGATTTCCATGTTGACCTCCTTATTTCGATTACTGATATGTGTAACTGGCCGGAAAACAAAAACCGGACAGATACAGACTGTATAAAACAGTGCGTTATCTGTTCCGGTATGGCTCATTATGGGCTCCATGCCATAAAGGTTTACTCAAAAACAAATATCAATCTTTTTTTGACCGGTATTCTCTGTTGATCAACAATAAAGCATATATGACTTTTGCTGGAGATGTACTGCGAGGTCACACATGTCATTCTGCTGCAGGAAGACCTGGTATGGCAGACAGGATCAGTTCGCTGCTCTTTCGCGGTTATACACCTGCTGTAACAGCTCATCCAAAAGGATTTCACAGTTTTTTGCTACAAGGACCCGTCTGCCGTCTTCTGCAATTCTGTACATGCAGAAGAGCTTGCCATCTTTTGATTCAATTCGTTTTTCTGTCTTTTTGTCTTTCATTCTCACTGCTCTTTCTTGTTTGGCACGAGCATTGCACCAAACGGATATTCTCCGACTTTATTGTCTCCAAATTTCGGCAGCTGGAAGATGCCGATGGCCGGGGAATTATCGAACTCTTCTGCATTAAGCAATTTGCGTACGCCATTCTCATTCCTATCCCCATAAACCGGATCCACCTGCATACTCATCCATTTTGCAAACTCAGGATAAGCGTCCGAACACATTTGGTAAATCTTTTCCAGATAGTAGTCGTCGAGTTCATCACATGGCACATGTCCTAATACCAGGAAATGCGGCGCATGATATTGGTTTTTACGATCTCGGATCTCAATGACATAAACATTCTGACACTGACTGGGTTTTACTGTTTCAATAATGATCCAGTCAGCAGGGAAGACGACATAACCTTCCATCAGGTCGATGCGCTTCATCGGCTGTTTCTGCTTTGGAGGATTCTGATATGACCTGAAGTTATTAAACAGATCGACGAGCTTTTCATATTGCTGGGCTTTACTGTTCTGATCGGCTTTTTCAAAGCCCTGTGATTTTTCAGCTTCAGCATAGTAAGCTCTCATTTGTTCATAGCAGAATGCATACAATTCTTCCCGGACAGTGTCATCAATACCGATGACGGACTCCACCAGATAATTGACGATGTAGCCTTTGTTTATCACAGTGTTCGGAGCCACCATTTCCAGCGATTCAATAAATGTATCCAGACGGTCATAATTGGACTGCCAAAAATCGATGCTCAGCTTTTTCTTTAAAGGCATCTTCATACCATATTCCCCCACGCAAAACATCGTTGCATTATTATAATAACACGTAAGTGTTATATGTCAATTCAATGGAAACTGAAATTCCATAAAACGTGAGAAAAACAAAGCGTTGTTTGTCGTAGGTAGAGCAAAATCCTGTATTCTGAAAGAACCGACTCTTACCTGTCAGCGGTGTTTGAGAACATTGCTGACTTATGTGATTGATTTTGAACAAAAGCAACATAAATGATCCTTCTGTTTTGAATAAAACATAAAATTGTCGACCATACTAGAACAGTTTTAAGGGTTGTAATTGGTTTGAATAGTTATCTCAATCATTTCGCAGCTGCTGTGTGAAACTTTTCAGATACCCGGAC
>CAMVGT010000017.1 GCA_947167125.1 uncultured Erysipelotrichaceae bacterium | reverse complement strand
GTATACCTGCGGGGAAAGAACAACGACGCCGATCAGGTTCGGCAGCATCATCAACCCGTTGAATGTATCGGAAATATCCCATGCCAGCTGTGCTTCCAGAACCGAACCTGCCAGGACAATCACCGCGAAGATGACACGGTAGATCATGATTGCCTTTGTGCCGAAGAGATATTCAAATGCTTTGGATCCGTAATGGCTCCAGCCAAGAACTGTCGAATAGGCAAATAAGAGAACTGCAAGTGCGACAAATGCGGCACCGAATTTTCCGAACATATTGGAGAATGCCCATGAAACAAGCGATGAGCTTCCCACTGCTTCGGCAGCCGGTGTAAGAACACCGGTTTCCAGATTGACCGCGCCGCTTGTCAGAATGACAAGAGAAGTCAGTGTGCAGACAACAACCGTATCCGCAAATACTTCAAAGATACCCCACATGCCCTGTCTGACCGGTTCGCGGACGTTGGAGCTTGAATGCACCATAACCGATGAACCAAGACCTGCTTCATTGGAGAAGACACCGCGCTTCATGCCCATTTTCATCGCCATCGCGATCCCTGCGCCGACGACACCGCCGCCGACGGAACGCATCGCGAATGCGCCTTTGAAGATCGAAACAAACGCGGCAGGAATTACACTGATATGGCTCAGTACGATCACCAGGGAGCCGGCAAGATAGAGAATGACCATAAACGGCACCAGGCGTTCCGTGAATGCCGCAACACGCTTGAGGCCGCCGACAATAACGGCTCCGACTGCGATAAACAAGAAGATACCTGTGGCAAGCTTGGGAATGCCGAAGGCTGTATAGATATTGGAGACCATGGAGTTGACCTGGCTCATATTGCCGATGCCGAAGGAGGCAATCACACAGAAGATGGAGAACAGAACCGCAAGGATTGCGCCGACCTGTTTCATGCCGGGCTTTGCGCCGAGACCGTCCTTGAGATAGTACATCGCGCCGCCGCACCATTCATCTTCCGAATTCTTTCTGCGGTACAGAATACCGAGGACATTTTCCGAATAGTTTGTCATCATGCCGAAGAAGGCAATCAGAATCATCCAGAAGACAGCACCCGGTCCGCCGGTCGCGATCGCGCCGGCAACACCGACAATGTTTCCGGTTCCGACTGTCGCCGCAAGCGCAGTGCATAAGGACTGGAACTGGGAAATCGTTCTGTCAGCTGTATGCTGAGTAATATGTTCCTCATGGAAAATGGCGCCGATTGTATGTTTCCACCAGTAGCGGAAATGGGTGATCTGGAAGAAACCGGTCAGGCATGTCATCAGCACACCTGTCAGTCCGAGAAGCGCAAGCGCCGGCCAGCCCCAGATCTGGCTGTTCAGCGCGTCATTGATTTGCGTGATTGTTTCAATCATATCCTCAATCCCCTCTCATAAAATCACCTGTCCATTATAAATGTCAGCGTTTTCAGCGTGCAAGAGAAACTTTTTCATATTTTTATGTAAATTCTTTCATGGTTTAATACATAAAATCCGCAGCTGTCTGCGGATCCCTTTGTGTTAAGCGGAATTTGTTCCTTCGAAATATTGCAGATCGGCACGGATGACATTGATCGCAAACTGCCGTATTTCTTCAAGCGTCATGTCATGTTCATGGCGGTACCACTGCATGCAGAGTCATGAACGGAGCAGCCAATATTCTCAAGGCTGTGGCGGAAGCTTACAGAGCTGCCAACAGCATCTGAATCTGAATTTATTAAGAACTGTGGGAATTGTCCGCCTCACAGTTCTTTTTCTTTTGGTTTTCTATTAGAATGGAATCAGAAGAATAATGGAGAAAATCATGTATATATGGATTCCGCTGTGCTTTTTCTGCGCGGCCGTCTTTATCATCACCGACCGGCGTGAACATCATACTGCGGCGGCTGTTCTCAAAGGGATCGCCTCCGCGTGTTTTGTGATACCCGGAATCTTTTCATCTGACGGTTCATACACTTCATTTCTGATTGTTTCCGGATTGATCCTTGGGGCAGCCGCGGATGTTGTTCTGCATATGCGCTATGTGGATCCAAAGCGTAAGAAATTCTGGTTTATGGCAGGCATTTTCCTTTTCCTGAGCGGCCATATCGCCTATATTGCGGCTGTCTTTCCGTACTGCTCCCATCCGGTTATCTGTATCCTCTCTGCTCTGTTCTGCACTGTGCTTCTGCAGGCATGGCTGAACAGGCATACAGAGGCCAGCCGGACATTCCGGATTGCCGGCACGTTTTATGTCGGCACCTTTGTGACGCTCAACTGCATTGCCGTCGGAAATCTCATCACTTCCCCTTCCGCATTTTCCGCAATGTTTGCCTCTGGCGCGTTTCTCTTTCTGATCAGCGATATCATGCTGATCATCAACACATTTGGAACAAGGAAGAGTTTTCTGAGAAGATGTGTCTATCTGTATCTTTATTACAGCGGACAGCTTCTCATCGCATTCAGTATGCTGCATCAGTTCGCCAGGACCGGGTGAAAAGGAGAAACAGAATATGAGTGAGTATGAAATGAAACAGATTCAGCAGCGCCTGCAGAATCACCGCAGCTGCCGTGAGTGGCAGAAACAGACCTCCAGCGAAGAAATGATGGAAATGGCCAGACGCATCGGTGTGCCGCTCAGTGAAGAAATGATTGTTGCGGATTATGCACAGATGCCCGATTCCGATGCACTGAACCGGAAATATTCAGAAATGTACGGGGATATTCTCGATCAGCGCCGCCCGGTTCAATGGTTTAACCGCGATATCATACCGGTCCTGATCTGCAGGATCATCCCGAAACATTTCAAAGTATCCGAAACCGGCGACCCGAACTTCATCTATGAGCTCTCCCAAAAGATCCACAGAGACTTTCCGGACCCCCTGGAAAGCGATATTGAAGACTACATCAAAGCATTGATTGTATGCGGAGAAAAGAAAAACTATCATCTGCTCAGTCAGATCGACTTTGAGTATTCCCATATTGCATCTCTTATTAAAGTCATTCCGGAATACCATAACCGGAATCAGGAATTCCGGTCATTGATGAAAAAGCTGTATCTTCGCTATTACGATGTACCTCAGCAGCTGTTTCCGGAAGTATACGAAGAAGCGCAGCAGGAAAAGTACGGTCACTGAATCCGCTCAGCACGGGCGGATTTTTCTTTTCCGCATACATAATGAAGGTATAATGAAATTAATCTGATCCCTTTCAAATCATCATTCCATATCTTCCAGACTGCCGACTGACTCATGCAAAGGAGGAATCCGTTATGGATGTTTATCAGGAATATAAGCAGAAGCTGCGCACGCCTGAAGAAGCTGTGAAAATCGTAAAAAGCGGCGACTGGGTTGACTACAGCACTAACGTCTGTTTCCCCACCCTTCTCGATGAAGCTCTTTCAAAACGCAGGGATGAGCTTTTCGATGTCAAAATCCGCGGCAATCTTTCCTTCGGCCCGGTAAAAGCTGCGGAGTGCGATCCGTCCAGGGAACATTTCTATTACAACAGCTGGCATTGTTCGGCTTATGAAAGAAAACTGTGCGACCGGGGATTATGCGACTACATCCCGATGATCTTCCGCAATGTCGTTCCTTATTACCGTCATTTCCTGACGGTCAATGTGGCAATGATGTGCGTGACGCCGATGGATAAGCACGGCTATTTCAATCTTTCCTGCGCGACCGGGGTCGCAAGGGGAATCCTGGATAAAGCGGATGTTGTGATTCTTGAAATCAATGAGAATCTGCCGTGGATCTACGGAGGCTTTGAAGAGACGATCCATATTTCCGATGTGGATTATATCGTTGAAGGACCTCACGGTCCCCTGCCCGAATTCCCGATTCCACAGGCTACCGAAGAAAACCGGAAGATCGCGGAACTGATCCTGCCGTATATTCCGGATGGCGCAACCCTGCAGTTAGGAATCGGAGGCCTTCCCAATGTGGTGGGGAAAATGCTGGCGGAATCAGAGCTTAAGGATCTTGGCATGCATACGGAATTGTGCGGGGATGCCTATTATGAACTGTTTCTTGCCGGAAAGCTCACCAACCGGAAGAAAACCTATCAGCCCCACAAAGGCGTGACCGGCATGGTATTCGGTTCAAAGAAGCTTTATGACTGGGTGGACCGCAATCCCGGCGTGATTGCGGAACCGCTTGAATTTGTCAATGCGTCTGAAGTCATTGCCCTGCAGGAAAACATGATCGCCATCAATAACTGCATTTCCATTGATCTCTATGGACAGACCGGAGCTGAAAGCGCGGGCTTCCGCCATATCAGCGGGACCGGCGGACAGCTCGACTATCTGACCGGGGCAGCGATGTCCAAAGGCGGAAAAGCCTTTGCGTGCATGACATCCACTTATACGGATAAGGACGGAATGCTGCACTCAAGGATTGTGCCTTATTTTGAAGGCGACATTGTCACGATCCCCCGCAGTCAGGATCACTTTGTGGTCACTGAATACGGCGCAGTCAATCTGGCCGGAAGAACCGTATGGGAAAGAGCGGAGATGCTGGTATCGATTTCCCATCCGGATTTCCGGGAAGAACTGATCAGAGCCGCGGAAAAGCAGAAGATCTGGCGTAAGCCGGTACAGCGGATTTAAAGATTTTGCCGAAACTGCATGATGAAAGCCATCATGCGGTTTTTGTTATGGAAGTGTCCTCTGCATGTTTTGTCATTTTCTGCAGTAAAATGATGATCAGGAAACATCTGTTTTGGAGTTGAAGTATGATGCACCTTCCTGATTTCGGTTTCGGCACAACACAGTTCTGGTATGGGGATGACCGGAATTCTTTTGCGTGCATGGAAAAAGCAGTGAAGGAATACGGCATCACCATGATCGATACAGCTGAAATGTACGGCAGCGGAGAATGTGAAAAAGCAGTCGGAAAGCTGATCCGAAAAGCCGGAAGAGATTCACTGACCATTGTTGATAAGATCCTGCCGGAAAATGCCCATCAAAGGAATTTCTTCCGAAGTCTTGAAAGAAGTCTGCGTCTGCTTGGAACAGACTATATCGATCTCTACCTTCTGCATTGGCGCGAAGACGCGGATCTTGAAGAAATGAGCAGCCTGATGGAACAGGCAAAAGCACAGGGAAAGATTCTCCATTGGGGCGTATCAAACTTTGATGTGCATGATATGGAAGAACTGCTTGCCTGTCCGGATGGAAAATACTGTGAAGTCAATCAGGTACTCTACAATATCCTTCACCGCGGCATTGAATTTGATCTGCAGCCTTTCTGCACTGAAAAACAGATTGCATTAATGGCATATAATTCCCTCGATCTTTCCAGGATGCGCAGCCAGCTGAAAAAGATACCGGAAATTCAGGAGATCCTGAAAAAGGAAGCTGTTTCCATCGAAGGCCTGATGCTGGAATTTGTCAGATCGCATGGTGTCTGTGCCCTGTTTCAGACTGCGTCAATCGGGCATCTGGATGATGATCTCAGAAATACCGGGTTTGATTACAGTCAGTACAGTAACATTATCGATTCACTGTACCCTGCCCCTTCACACAGAATCCCGCTTGAAAAACGGTAGCCGGAAGATTCATCTGAATCTTCTTTTTTTGTTTGTTTCTTCTTAATCTTGCCTTAAAGAACCGCCATCTTCTTTTTTCTATACTGAAAGTGTGAGGTGAATCATGAAGAATATCGTACTGACTGCATTGGTCCTGGGCATGTGTGGATGTTCTGCACAGGAAGGCATGTATGGAATTGATCATTTCTTTCTTGAAGAAGAAGGAGAAGAAATGCGGCAGGCATTTGATCAGCTGACTGCCGACACCTTTGAATGGTATCAGTCAATCGAAGGAAATGACGGCGTATATATCATCCATTACGATCTGTTTGGAAAAGAATTAATGAAAGAGTGGAAGGAAAACGGCATTTATGAAACCGTGCCGGAAGAAGATCTTTCTTATTTTGTATCATCGGAAAACTATCTTTCCGCCAGCGGCTATTCGCTTTATGAAGAAGAAAAGGAACTGATTCATTCCGGTGTCAGACTCTATCTGATTCCTGAAACAATGGACAAAGAAGAAGCAGAAAGAACCATGGCGTTTTTAATGGAGGAAGCACTGTACGGTCTGCATGAAGATCCGATGATTCCGACCGCCTTCACTGCTGATCCAAGGGTGGAATTTCATACCTATCAGCCTTTCGGCGTGCTGAAAGCACAGGATGGAACGGAAGTGAAAGATCCTGTAATCTTCTGTGTATGCTGCGACAATATGAAATATTTCGAATCGGAAAGCCTGATTGCGACCGGCGCAAAAGACGGCTATATCCGTCTGGACAAAGACGCATATGAAAAATATGCCGGAAACAATCTTCCTGAAAATCTCAGAACAAGAAAAGTGACCATCCTGCCGGTTGACAGGATGGCCGATTGAAAATCCGGGGACTCCCGGATTCTTTATTAATACGCCTGCTGCTTTTCGTTATGAATGGTGCGGTGCAGCAGCCAGAGGGCAAAGAGAGCCGCAAGGCCTTCCCCCGCCGGAAGCGCTGCCGCAAGACCTGTTTCCCCGAACAGTCTGTCCAGGGTGAACATGAGCGGAATGTAGAAAACCAGTTCGCGCACAAAGGCATGAAGCAGTGTTTCCTTTCCTTTTCCCATTGCCTGCATGCAGAAGGAAGTGTGATAGTTAAGCATCTGCACCGGGGAAGCGATGCAGCGGATGCGCAGGAACAGTGCCGCATAGGCAATCGTCTGCAGTGCAAGATCGGCGTCTCCTGCTTTGGTGGACAGGAACAGTCTGGTGGCAGGTGCCGCAAAGATCTGGAAGAAGATGATACTTGCAAAGGATACACACAAGCCGAACAGACGGCCGGTATTGATTGTTTCCTTCATTCTTTCATGATTGCCGGAAGAATAATTGAAGGCAACGATGGGCAGCATTCCCTGACAGAGGCCGACGTTGATGGCATTGGGAATCCGTTCCACCTTCATGACAATTCCCATTGCCGCAAGAACGAGATCGGAATGGGAGGAAGCGATGATATTGACGCATACATTTGCCAGATCAAACAGTCCGGTCAACAGTGCTGAAGGAACGCCGACGGTATAGACGGAGCGGATATCATTGGGATCCGCCTGCACTGCCAGTTTCGGATTCATCGAAAGCGGCGCGCTCTTTCCGGCTTTGCGGTAGGCATAAATCAGATAGAGGCAGGCAATCACATTGGAAAGACATGTCGCAATGGCTGCGCCTGTAACTTCCTGTCCTTTGGGCAGGATGACAAACATGAAGAGCGGATCAAGGAAGCAGTTGAGAACGCCGCCCATGCTTAAGCCAAGGCTTGCCTGGGAAGAAAAGCCGGTATTTCTCAGTAGATGTGCTGCCGCATTGGAAAGAATGGCGGGAAGCGATCCGATGACAATGACAATGAGCGCATAGCTGTGGGCATAATCAATGGTCGCATCGGAAGCGCCGAGAAAGCGCAGGATCGGATTCAGGAAAATCCCGATCAGAAATGAATAGCATAACGCAATTGCCACAGCGCCATAGAAGCTGTAGGAACTGATCTGCTTTGCCCTTTCTTCCCTCTTCATTCCCATTAATCTTGCGACGAGAGATCCGCCGCCGATCCCGAAGAGATTGGAAAGCGCCACATTCATCATGACCATGGTCAATGTGACCGATGTGGCTGCCATCATATAGGAATTGCCGGTGCGTCCGATAAAGAACGCGTCGACCATGTTGTAAATAAGATTGATGAGCTGGCTGATGATCGTCGGCACTGCCATCGTCATCAGCGCTTTGGGTACAGGAACACTGGCGAATAATGCCTGCTTGGATGCTGTTTTTGTGTCTGCCATTTTTTCTAACCTTCATTCTGTAATACCGCAATATTATAGTCCTTTCTTTTTGCATGGGTAAGAAAAAGAACCTCTGTTTTTATGCAGAGGTTCAGTACCAGTCATGTTTCTCATTGCGGTTGAGCGAATTGATCCGCTCCATCTCTTCTTCGCTCAGCTCAAAGCCGAACAAATCCAGATTTTCTTTGATATGTTCTTCATTGGAGGAACCGGGAATCACAATGATTCCTCTCTGCAGATCCCAGCGTAATATCACCTGGGCACTGCTGACGCCATGGGCTTCGGCAATCGAAACGATGGTTTCATCATTCAGCAGTTCTGCTGTATATCCCCTTCCGCCCAGCGGATACCAGCACTGCACGGCAATGCCGAGGGACTGGATATAGGGAACAACATCCTGTTCCTGATAATAGGGATGGATTTCATTCTGGACAAGAGCCGGCATGATTTCAATCTGCGGCAGGAATTCTTCCAGTTCTTCCTGATACCAGTTGGATAGACCGATCGAATGAATCTTTCCGTCTTTGACATACTGTTCCAATGCCTGATAGGCCTGAACATCATTTTCACCGGGATGATGCAGAAGGATCATATCCACATATCCGATATTCAGTTTTTCCAGCGCCATGTCGATCGCTTCTTTCGGATTGTCAAACTGGGTGGGATAAATCTTGGTGATGACAAAGATCTCTTCTCTGTCAATTCCATATTCCTCCATGGCTTCCCGTACGCCCTGGCCGACTGCTTCCTCATTGTGATACATATAGGCGGTATCGATTAAACGGCCGCCGTTTTTCAGCAGTGTCTTGACGGAATTGACGCATGTATCATGATCCAGAGAATACGTTCCAAGTCCCATCACCGGCATACTCCAGCCGGAATTCAAGGTGACGGTTTTTGTGTCAAGGCTGAAGGAATAGCCTGTTTCCTGACTGCCTTCTGTTTCCGCTGTTTCTTCAGGCAGATCTGTTTCCTGTATCTCTTCTTCTGCTTTCTGTCCGCATCCCATGAGCAGGAATGCCGGCAGAATCCAGGCAATCCATTTTCTTCTCATTGTTTCACCTGCTGCAGGGCATGCAGAAGATATGCCATCTGGCAGGCACGGCACGGAGCGATATTATCTGTGGCAAGGCTGATTTCTTCTGTTTCAATCCCGGCCGCTTTCAGTTCATCAAACACCGTCTGAATCAGAATCGATGTGTTTCCTTTTTTTCTCGCACTTCCGTTGATCGCAATGACTTTCATTCCGGTTACCTTCTTTCTTTACAGATTAATCATAGCTTTGACAGCCAGATAAAGCGACTGCTTAATATGTATGTTCAGTTATGCGCTGTATGCATAATTGAAGGGATATATCTTTCATCTGATGAAAACGGCAGAATAGAAACAAAAATGCGAGGAAACGATAACGAAAATACAGCAAATCCGCAGCGCGACTGTCAAAATCACAATCAAAGATATTACTTTCCTGGTCGATCCCTGGTTTCAGAATAAAGGAACAGGAATGTGCGCAAGAACCGTGATCCCGGAAATGAGCGGTCTGAAAAGTCCTTTGAATGATCTTCACTTCTCCCCGGAAGAAATTCTTTCCGGCGTTGATTTCTGTCTGATCAGCCATGTCCATTCCGATCACATCACAAAGGATTGCATTCCGGATGAAATGCCGATGATTTCCCAGGATGAAGCAGATGCCGCAAAGCTTACGAAAATGGGATTTACGGATGTGAAATGGTTTGAATCAGATCCGATGCAGATTAAAGATGTGACATTTATTCCTGTGGAAGGAAGACACGGCAACAATGATGAGGTAGCTGAGCGCATGGGAAAAGTCAGCGGCTTTATTGTCAACGCGGATGATGAAAAAACATTGTATATTGCCGGGAATACTGTCTGGTACAAAGGTGTTGAAACAAATCTTGAGACATACTGTCCCGATATCATACTGGTCAACTGCTGCGGTGCTGAAACGCCAAGGGGCAGGCTGATCATGGATGTTGATGAACTGGAAACCATCTGTCATAAAGCACCGGACGCAATTGTGATCGCAGCGCGTCTTGACAGTGTCAACCATGCCGTATATCCACGTGCAGATGTACGGAAGTTTGTAAAAAGAAAAGCAGTTATCAAACGCGCTGGTCCCTTCGGATGGGGAAACCCTGGAGTTTTGATTGCCTGCAGTCCTGCTGAAGAACAGCAGGATTTTTCTTTTCCGGCGTTCAAAAGAGTGTACACTGGAATCAGAGGTATTTCTTATGAGTAAAACACAATGGTACAGAAACGCTTCCGTCTACCAGGTCTATCCGTTCAGCTTCAAAGATTCCGATAATGACGGCTGGGGAGATATTCCGGGTATCATTTCAAAACTGGACTACATTAAGGATCTCGGCGTCGACGCAATCTGGTTTTCCCCTCTTTACCGCTCACCGGATTATGACTACGGCTATGATGTGGCTGACTACTGTGCAATCGATGAAAAATTCGGAACGATGGAGGACTTTGATGAACTTCTCAAAGAATGCCATCAGAGGAATCTCAAAGTGATCATGGATATGGTCATCAACCATACATCCATTGAACACCCATGGTTCAAAGAAGCTTTATCATCTCCTGATTCCCCTTACCGGGATTACTACATCATCCGCAAAGGAAAATATGATAAAGGAAAACTGATTCCGCCGTGCAACTGGGAATCGACATTCACCGGTTCCGCATGGGAACAGATCGGTGACAGCGATGAATTCTATCTCCATCTTTTCTGTAAGGAACAGGCGGATCTGAACTGGGAGAATCCTGAAGTCCGTAAGGAAATTATTTCGATTCTGAATTTCTGGCTGGAAAAAGGCGTGGACGGTTTCCGTTTTGATGTATTCAATATGTTCTCCAAAATCATGCCGGTGCAGGATGATTTCAATAAAGATTCTTTCCAGAAAGGCGCACCTTTCTATGTCGACGGTCCCCGTATGCATGAATATCTGAAGGAGCTCAATGAAAAGGCGCTTTCCCATTATGATACATTCACGGTCGGTGAATCCTTCCATCCTTCCAGAGAAAACGCGAAGGCCTATGTAAAGCAGGATAATCAGGAACTCGATTCCATCTTCAATTTTACCCATCTGGATTCCGATAACATTGCCGGAAAGAAATTCTTCCGCAAGCCGTTTGATCTGAAGCAGTTCAAACGCGGTCTGCTCGATCCGCAGATTGAAAATTATTATGACGGATGGAATACGCTGGTACTGGAAAATCATGACAACCCGCGCTGTGTAAACCGCTTTGGCATTCCGACGGAAAAGTACCGCTATGAAGCAGCCACGATGTTGGCGGCTGTGACCTTTATGGGCTGGGGAACACCGTTTATCTATATGGGACAGGAAGCGGGACTGGCCAACTGCGATTTCAGAAATATGGATGAAATGAAAGATCCGGTCAGCCATTTTGTCTATGATTTAATGCGCAGTTACGGCATGCCCGCAAAGCTTGCCTTCAGCTTCATCAAATACGGCGCACGGGATCATGCCAGAGTGCCGATGGCATGGGATGATTCCGTTAACGGCGGATTCAACGAAGGCTGTGAGCCATGGCAGTGCGTGAATCCGAATTATCAGGAAATCAATATCAAAAAGGATCTTGAAAGTGAACATTCGGTTTACCGTTTCTATCAGAATCTGCTGAAGATCCGTAAGGAAAATGAAACGGTTCTGAAAGGCACCGTACAGGAGTATTATAAAAGCAGCAGCCGGATCATTGCCTATGCGCGCACATGGTATACAGGAAAAGTCTTCGTGATGGGAAACTTCAGCGCGCACAGCACTTCAATCACCCTGCCTTCATGGCTGGATGAAGCGAAGGTACTGACCAATAACTATGATTCAATTGAACAAAAAGGAAGAAAAGTCAGGCTGAAACCGTACCAGGCAATCGTATGGGAAGCTGACATGCAGTAAGGAGCAGTATATGAAAGTAACTTCATTCGGGACAACCACCCTTCTGTTCGATGACGGAACAGACCAGATTCTCTTTGACGCCCATCTGACAAGACCTTCTTTAAAAGCTTATATCAGCGGCAGCTGTCCGACGAATACAGAGCTTGTGGATGAAAAGCTGAAGCTGCATCATGTCGACCGCTTAAAGGCAATCTTTGTATCGCATACACATCATGACCATGTCCTTGACGCATCCTATATCGCAAAGAAAACAGGTGCTGTGATTTACGGTTCCAGATCCGCGATGAATGTCGCAAGAGGATCGGATGTGCCGGAAAACCAGATGGTGCAGTTTGAAAGGGATCAGACCTATCATGTCGGAAACTATTCCATCACTGTCATTGCGTCCCTGCATTCCAAGCCGACCATTCTGAACAATGATCTTGGCGAAGAGATCACAGAACCTCTCCCCAATGACGCAAAGCTTCGGGAGTATAAAGAAGGCGGATCCTATGATTTCTATGTGGAAGCGGAAGGAAAGAAAATCATGATCCGTCCGAGCTTCAATTACATCAAAGGACAGATGGATCATTTTAAAGCGGATACCGTATTCCTTGGGGTTGCCGGTCTTGCCAAGGCAGATGCGGAAACGGAAAAGACATTCTTTGAAGAAACACTCGGAAAACTGGAGCCGAAGCTTGTCATTCCGGTTCATTGGGATAACTTCTTCTCCCCTTTGACAAAACCTGTCACCGGAATGATTCCGGTTGTCGAAAAGACGGAAGTTGTTTTCTATAAACTGGCTCGGTATTGTGAAGCACATGACATTCATATGATCGTGCAGATTCCTCTGACTTCCGTTGAAATCTGAACTCTATCTCAAAAGCGGCGCTGCCGCTTTTCATATGCAGATCATGGAAATCGGGTGTAGAATCTGTGGAGTGAGGAAACTGTTTATGATCTTATCAGAACCATTCAAATATCTGCCTTTGATTTTCTGCGGCATCTTCTATGCCGTGCTCTGTATCTTTTCCATTGTCACCGGACTGATGTATGCGTCCGGAAAAAAAGAACTCAATCCGCTTGAGCTCTCCGACAGTTTTGTAAAGAAACTGGATACTGAAGAAAAGATGACAAAGTTTGCCGTAAAAATGGGATGGGTTACCTTCTGGGTCGGCATTGTGCAGGGACTGACTTCATTCTCCATTTTCAAAGCAGGAAGTCCGGTATTATGGGCGATTGCGTTCGGATTCAATCTGTTTTCGATCGCTTCGGTTCTGTTCAAGCTCAAAGGAAAGATCAATGCCTTTCCTTTGATGAAGCTCTGCTTCTATGTGATCATTCTGATCATTCTTCTCTTACCCGCTTACCGGGCATTGTATTTCTGAACATCAAAACGTGCCGATGTGCGCGTTTTTACTTTAACAGAAAGATGTTTCCGGGGCATTCTTCTTTGACGGCACAGTATGGCTTGGATAGCAGGATCATTGCGTCAAAGCAGAGATCCGCTTCTTCAAGAGCTTCCGCAAAAGTCATCTTCTTCTGATCGAATGAAGGATCGGGTGACAGGATGACACATTCCTCCTGATTCAGAAATTCTGCAGGAATCTCTTTGAAGCTGCGGACAGTGCAGACAATATGCTTTGGATCAAGAAGATCTGCGGATGAATGGCAGAAGCGATCCAGTGCCGCATGCCGCTTTTTCGGATCTGCAAGTTCATAAAGCAGACGTCCGCGTCTGTTTCTGACAATGAATGTATGAATGAATGATTCTTCACTGATCATTTCAAAGCTCCGCGATAATATCACTTATGGCAACAAGTACCGCCTGTCCGCTGATTGTGATCCTCTGGTTTTCTTCGATGCGGCATTTCAGCAGGCCTCCCCTTCCGGAAGCCTGGTATGCAGTGATTTCATTTTTGCCAAGCTGATCTGCCCAGTACGGCGCGATTGCGCAATGGGCAGAGCCGCATACCGGATCTTCAATAATGCCGAGTTTGGAACAGAAGCTTCTGGAAACACAATCGGTTTCTTTTCCTTCTGCGGTCGCATTCTGGATTCTTCCTTCAATCTTTTTTAGCAGTTCCGGATCCGGATTCATATTGCGGACCTGTTCTTCCGATTCAAAGACACAGACAAGATCCAGTCCCAGAATGGCTTTGACCGGACGGATGCCGAATGCTTTTTCCATATCATTACTGACCGGGATTTCTTTCAGTTCATAAACCGGGAAGTTCATTTCATAAAATGCACCGTTTCTTTTCACATGAAGATCTCCGCTCATTGTATGGAATGTCACACTGTCAGCTCCAGGTTCGATCTGATTCAGAATCACAGACGCGCTTGCCAGGGTGGCATGTCCGCACAGTTCCACTTCTGTTTCCGGTGTAAACCAGCGCAGATGATATCCGTTTTCTTCTTTGACAATAAATGCGGTTTCGGAAAGATTGTTTTCCAGTGCCAGCTTCTTCATGGATTCTTCTTTCGGCCATTTGTCCATCACGCAGACTGCGGCCGGATTGCCGGAAAACGGTGTATCTGTAAAAGCATCGACAATGTACTGCTTCATAATGGTTCCTTCTTTCTTTCCTGCTTATGGTATCCTCAGTCTTCCGCTTTTGGCAACAGAAAGAAAATCAGCTATAATCTGCTCATATACAGCATGCACGTTATATGGAGCATATATGGATCTGAAACAATTTGACGGAAAACGAATCCTGCTGACAGACAGAGACGGCAGAAAATATGAAGGCATCGGTGAATGGCAGTCTGCTGAATACTGCGAACACGAATACGGTGTCTTTGAAGAATGTCTGCAACTCTGCTGTTTTGTTTTTTACAGCAGCAATATTTCCGATGTGAAAAGAATTGAAGAATATACAGGTCCGTACGGTGAACTTGAAAAGGAAGCGGCTGAAGCGGGCATTGAACTGATTGAAGAATTCCTGCTGTGCGAAGAAGAAGAATATGTACTGCGGATGATGGCTTTTCTGAAAACCGTGATGTATGCGGAAAACAGAAACAGGCCGCGCTGGTACAATGATACTGCCGCAATTCTGCGGCAGCTGCGCGATACCGTGCCGAGTGAAAGGATCATGCTGGAAGCCGGGGAAATGCTGAAGGCATGCGGATACTGAGAGGAGAAATCATGGAAAACAGACAGTATGCCAAACTTGTGAAAGCGATGATGGAATTCGATCACGGATCGCCGAAGCGCATCCAGCATTTTCTCAAGGTTCATTCCTTTGCCAGAACCATCGGCATCGAAGAAGGACTGGATGAAGAAACCCTTTATATTCTGGAAAGCGCGGCCCTTGTCCATGAGATCGGCATCCGCCCTGCCCTTGAAAAATACGGTTCGGAAAACGGAAAGCTGCAGGAAAAGGAAGGACCCGCATTCGCCAAAAAAATGCTGGAGGAAACCGGCGGCTATACGGACGCAGAGATTGAAAGAATCTGTTACCTGGTCGGCCATCATCATACCTATCAGGGAATTGACGGAATGGACTGGCAGATTCTGGTGGAAGCTGACTTCCTGGTCAATCTGTTTGAAAGCAGCGTGAAGTATCAGGCAATCCTCAATGCCGAAAACAATCTGTTTGTGACAGAATGCGGAAAACGGATGCTTGATGTGATGTTTGAAGAAATCTGAAGCAGCTGCCCGCTTCTTTTCTTTTGGGCAGAAAAGAAAAAACAGACCCTTTTTTCAAAGGATCTGCAAAAGATTCATCAGACAATGATTATTCCATGACGAATGCGAGCGGTGTGGAACCGGTCATATCGTCTTCCTTCAGCAGGCTGATGTTCGCTTCTTCCGCATGGAGAGTTTCGAACTTTCCTTCGCGGCCGCTCTCTGTTGTATAGAGAACTGTGAAGCTCAGGGATGCGTCGACTTCGCCGTATTCAACAGAAGCGGATTCGCCGTCCTTGAGTTCCTTTTCGAACGCGTCGAGCTTGCCTTCGTTGTTGGTAACGGAGAGCTTGACTGTCTCGCCTGTGTTGTTTGTGAACTTGTACGCAGCAACTGCTGTTTCAGCTTCCGCTGTTTCTGTTTCTGCTGTTTCTGCCGGTGTTTCTTCCTTGGGCTGTTCATCAGCTGCAGAAGAGTTTGAACATGCGGCAAGTGTCAGAGCCATAGTGCCAGCCAGAATGCCCTTTACAAATTTTGTCATGTGATTTACTTCCTTTCCGATATCTGCCTTTTCAGGCACAATGATGAAGATACCACTGTTTAAATTACGAAACAAGTCATATTCATGGAAAAAGAAACAATTTTCACCTTTTGTTCCGATGGCACCGCTTACAGGACACCAATCGCAAAAATGTGTGTTAATGTTCACGATCAGTAGTAAAATGAACACTGTTTATGAAGGGAGATTATTATGGGGGACAGATTTGACGCAAAATATCTGAAGAAGATAGATTCCATGCATTTTATTATGCCTTTCATGTATCCGAACAGATGCGATAACGAAGCATTCTTCTCCTTCCGGATTGATCTGACAGAGGTCAATAAATATCTGGAAAAAAAGAATGCGGACAATCCGGAATATAAATACAACCTGTTTCAGTGCCTGATCGCTGCGACGCTCAAAACCATCACGCTTCGCTCAAAGCTTTCGATCTTTATCCATAACCGGAAAATGTACAAGCGCAATGAAGTCAGCGCGGCCTTTACGGTCAAGCAGGAATTCACGGATGAAGGCGGAGAAGTTCTCGCGTTTATTCATTCAAAGCCGGACTGGACGATCGATGATCTGCACAATGAAATCCACAGACAGTTATTGAAGCTGAAAAACAAAAGCTATAAGGATGAATCAACCGGTGTCATGGACAAGCTGAACGCGCTGCCCAAGGCAGTTTCAAGACCTCTGATCAGTTCGGTATGCTGGCTGGAGAAAAAAGGAATGATTCCGAAGGAACTGGTGGAAACAGATCCGTATCATTCCACTGTCAACTTCGCCAATCTCGGCTCGATCGGACTGCCCAGCGGCTATCACCATCTGACCAACTGGGGAACCACTTCGATGTTTATTGTCATCGGCAAGGCCGGCAGGATGCCGTTCTATGAAAATGATGAAGTCATCTTCCGCGACGCGGTGGATCTCAACATCACCATGGATGAACGAATTGCGGATGGCTATTACTTCTCCAAATCGATGAAGATGCTGCAATATTTCCTGAGCCATCCGGATCTGCTGGATCATCCGTTCAATGAAAAGATGGATGACGAAGTGTTTAAGAATCTGTAAGAATGACAAAAGGCCCGAAGGCCTTTTTTCTAACTCACAATATAGGCGCCGAACGGTGCCAGAGAAAGCTTTGCGATCTTGAAGAACTGCTTTCCGAACGGTATTCCGATCACAGTGATACAGAGCATTGCACCAAGCATGAAGTTGCCGAGCGCCAGTACCCATCCGGTTGTACACAGCCAGATGACATTGAGCAAAAACGACGGTGCTCCCCCGCCGTATTCCACAAATCTGCCGAACGGCATGAATGAAATGGAAGCCAGCTTGAAGCACTGCATCCCGACAGGAATGCCGATGATTGTGATGCACCAGAGAATTCCGGCACCGATCCATGCGAGTCCGCTGAGAAAGCCGCCGAAAATCAGCCAGAGAAAATTACCGAGCAATGACATTGCGCACCTCCTTTTTCCTTTCCGGTTCTTTCCCATAATAGTCCTTTTCTGCAAAAAGAATATTTAACATTTATGACTGTTCTTTAAAAAAGGAACCTCAATGGATTCCTCAGATCATCAGATGAATCAGTGTTTCTTCGGCAATGAAGGATACGATCTCCTTTTCCTGCGAACGCCTTCTTGCATAGCGGAACATCGATTTCTCATTGATGGAATAGCGTGAGAACGCTTCTTCAAACAGCCGGCGGTATTCGCTTCTGTCAATCAGGCGGCCGGTCAGCTTCTTTGAAAAAAGATCCACAAGAAGCTTTTCAAGAGATGCGGTTTTACTTGCCGGACATGGGGCAGGACTGTCGGTGATCAGCCGGCACACGACAATGACTTCATCGGTGCGGTAGCGCTGAAACCGGGTGTAATCCGGATCCCGCATGACAAGCACATCCCCGCTGCGCAAAAGATCGCTGACCTTTTCTTCATAGCCGTGAATGGTTTCGACAAACACGGCGTTGTAATCAAGCGGATGTTGGAGGAATTCATTGAACTGCTGCAGTTCAAAAATCTGAAACTCGCATTTCGGAAAAGCGGCTTCAATCTTCCTGCGGACTGATTTCATCAGGGAGGAAGCACGGTAGCGGTAGACCTTGCGGCTGATTTTGAAGGTATAATGTCCCCTGCTCACTTTGGTGATGCGGCCCTGTTCCTGCAGATGCTGAAGGGTACGGTAGGCTTTGCGCTCGCCGTATTCCGGGTTGATTTTCAGCAGAGTTTCGATAAACTCCCTGGTTGTGAAAGCCTGTGCGTCACCGCCTGTTTCTTTTCTTTTTTCCACCATCTGCCGCCCTTTCCTGTCAAAAAAATTATAACCATGGATGCAGGAAAAGAAAAAGGAGATTTCTCTCCTTTCATTGACACAGTTCGACTTTGACTGCATAGGAAGCGTCATAGCTCATCGCGATCCGGCGGCTTCCGTTTCTGACGATTACACCGTCCTTTCCGGAATTGCGGATCATTTCAAGCCTGTCATCCAGCTGCAGACCGCATGCGTTGCGGATCATTGTTCCGGTTTTTCCGATCAGCCAGATAATACTGCAGCTTCTTCCGTCATGGACATCATTCAGACAAAGCATACGTTCTCCTTCCCTTTCAGGCTTTGAGAACGGGTCGCTGAGGAAAACCTCTGCCTGCTTTCATGATTCCACCTTAGCATGCATAACCATGCTTAGTACAGGCTGACTGTCTTCAGAATATATGAAATAGAATTACATCGTTGCGGCTGTCGTCGTGCTCTGAGACTGTTCACGCTCAATATCGACGAGTACAGAAATCAGATATGCCATCGCAAGTTCATTGGTCGCGCTCTGATAATATGCGGACAGGCACAGAATGGTGTGCAGGTAGCGTGTTTCCGTTGAGAAGCCGAGCCAGAATCCGTAATTTCCGTGTCCTTTCAGATAATCGTTGACTTCGGCAAAGTCAGCAACAATCTGTTCCTCATCGATACCCGAATTGGCAAGAATGCCGAGCGGCACGATTTCATAATCCTTGCCGTACTTGAAGTCTAACGATCTGAGACGGTTGCGGAGATTGCGGAACTTGGCGACTTTATAAGGTGCTTCCCCTTTGCACAGAGTCAGCGCATGGGCAAGCGTCTGAATCGCGTCCTTGTGGAAACGGAAACCGTCCAGCAGCATTTGCCAGGTATATTCCGCTTCTTCCTCAAGTGCTTGAGGATCCTTTCCTGTACCGACAAGAAGGCCGGTGAAAATCACATCCCTTTCCCCGGTCAGCCATGGATGTTTGTCGTTGAATTTTTCATAGAGTTCACGTACTCTCCGGGCAAACGGAACGAAATTGTCCGGTGCCATGGAAGTTGCCATATAGTATGCCAGCATCGGCAGATAGTGGCTGGCACTGAATTCATCACGGAGTACATGATATGCGCGGTCGGTCAGCGCCATTGCGGCACCCGGATCCCTTTCACAGGAAAGCTGCGCAACCAGCGCATGTTCGCCAAAGCCTCTCATCATTGAGAAAAAGCCGGAATATTCGTGCACAATGTCCCTGCACAGCTGCAGCAGTTCTTCCGTCGGTTCGCATCTGCGCATCAGGCAGATATAAGCGCCCAGCGCATCCAGACGGCGGTCGGAAAAACGCGACCATGTATGGCAGATTTCAGAATAATCAAGGAAATCATTGCATGTTTTTTCAAGTTCAAAGTTCATTGTCGTTTACCCCGCATCTATTGTAGACGAAAACAATCATTCTGTCTTTAAATACCTTTCTTGAAAAGAAGCCCGCTTCGTATTAGGATTTGACTTGGTCAGGAGGTATTCATGGCACTCAAAGACGAACTTCTCAGATTCTTCTGCGCCAATCCGCAGGAATCTTTTTCGGGCGAACAGCTTGCCCGGCAATACGGCGTTTCCAGAGCCGGCATCTGGAAAGCGGTGCAGGCACTGCGCAGTGACGGATTTGAAATCATTTCCGATCCTTCAGGCTATACATTTACGGATGCCAATGATTTTCTGAGCGAAGAAGCGATCAGGGCATGCGATCCGTCAATCGATACGCCGGTCCATGTCTTTGAAACCATTGACTCCACAAACAATTACGCAAAAATCCTGGCGGCACAGAATGCGCCTCACGGCACAATTGTCATTGCCAATCATCAGACTGCCGGCAGAGGCAGACAGGGTCACAGCTTCTATTCCCCGAAGAATACCGGGCTGTATTTTTCCATTCTCATTCATCCTGAACATACCGGACAGATTTCCCGCATCACCCCTGCCGCCGCTGTAGCATCGGCGGAAGCGATTGAAGAAACCTGCGGCATCCGTCCGGGAATCAAATGGGTCAATGATCTGTTTCTGGGAAAGAAAAAAATCGCCGGCATTCTGAGCGAAGCGGTCAGCGATTTTGAAACAGGAACGATTCAGACGGTCATCATCGGCATCGGCATCAACTGCCGTACTTCTGAGTTCCCCGATGAGATCAAAGAAACAGCCGGATCCCTGAATGCGGTGCATCTGCAGAGATCCTTCTTAGCGGCTTCATTGAGGGAACACCTGCTGGAACGGACGGCGCATCTGGAAGATCCTGAAACCATGGAACTTTACAGACGCGATTCGATCGTTCTTGGAAAGCAGATTGTCTATACACTGAGCAATATTCCTTATGTTGGGATTGCAAAAGCAATCAATGAGGAAGGAAACCTGATCATCGAAAAGGAAGACGGCACATCACAGCTGCTGCATTCCGGTGAAATTTCCATTAAGGACTGGCAGTAAGCCGGTCTTTTTTATACGGTGATTTTCTGTGCGGCAGGCATCAGACGCGGCACAAGAATGCATGTGACGATCATCTTCAGACAGTCACCCGGCAGAAACGGGATGACGCAGGCGGCTAAGGATGCCGCAAGATCCATGCCGGTATACTTCATGAACCAGAATGTTCCAAGCAGATAAAGCACTGCGGTTCCTGCGATCATTCCTGCAGTAAGGATTTTCCAGTCGCCGGGATGTTTCATTTTTTCAGCCGCAAGACCGGTCAGAAAAGCCAGCGGCAGATAACCGAACAGATACCCTCCTGTCATGCCGAACAGCAATGCGAAGCCGCCGGTCCATCCGGCAAATACGGGCAGTCCGATTCCGCCAAGCAGCAGATAGATCAATACTGCCAGCGTTCCAAGATACGGTCCGAGCAATCCGCCTGTCAACATGACCGCCAGAGTTGCGAGTGACACCGGCACCTGGCCGGCAAGAGGAATCGCGATGGGTGAAAGGATGCAGATGACGGCCGCCATCAGAGCGGTGGAAGAAATCTGCCTGACTGTAAGTTTCATAGAACACCTCCGTAAACCTGTAATTGCATTTTTGGTTTACGAATGAAAGAGTACTCCTTTCTTTACGCATTGTAAAGAAAAACCGGAGTCAGTCTCCGGCGTAGAAATGAATAAATGCACTGCGGATCAGTTCGGATGTTTTCTGTCTCTGCAAAGAAGGTGATATCTTCGCTTCCGCGTCCCCTTTTAAAAGCCCGCAGGCCGCAAAGCCGGAATGATTTCCGCCGGTAAGAACCGTCTCTCTGACATGGTCCGGCAGGAAATCAGAAGAACTGTTATATGCCGCATTGTCCATGAGTTCATCATGGTCGCCCTGGATCAGGATCAGTTCATCATCCTCCTGCATTTTTGAAAGCGGCGAGCATCCCAGCAGGATCATCCCCTGCACTTCATCGCTGTGCAGACGGTAATAAGCGTCTGCCGCAAAGATTCCGTCGCCATGTGCCATCAGAAACCATGCGGTACCGGGCTGGCTGTTCAGAATGGCATCCGGCAGTTCCGGATCAAAATCAGCGATGGAATACGGATATGTGACAAGCCAGCAGTCAAGTCCCTGACGCGCGATTTCCTTCAGCAGCGGTGCATAGGCGCTTTCTTCCACGCCCCGCTTTCCGAAGAATACAGCGGCCTGCCCGCCTGCCCATCCGTCAAAATACCATCCGGATTCCACCTGATGAACAACGACGCGTTCTTCCGAAATCAATCCTTCCGCCGCGTTTTCTTCGGCTTTGACAGTCTGATTCAGGAAAAGAAAAACGCCGCCTGCGCAGAACATGATCCACACGAAAACCGTGCAGATGACAATCTGCCAGGTTTTCATCTCATGCGAATATTTCTGCAGCAGATATGCGGCGAGCTGAATGATCCAGATGGACACGATCAGCACACCCGCGGCTGCGGCAAGCGCGAAAAGAATCCATGCGTTCATAGTTTTTATTCGTATTCGTAATATCAGATTGCAGTGTTCTGTACCATGCCGGGATGGCAGTCAAGCTTCTGATACAGAATGGAAACCGGTTCATGAAGGAAATCTTCAATGAAAGACTTCATTTCTTCTTTACTGACGGCATCCATATCCTGCAGCCATACAAGGATACTGCCGGAAAGCATTTCCGAGATCGCATTGTATGCCATGCGGAGCGTCACATCATTTTTGATTTCGTCTGTATTTTCATAGATCTCGCTCAGGGTGCCTTCAATAAAGACATCATGGACAAGCTGTCTGAGCAGCTGCGGCGATGTTTTGGCAAGCACCTGCAGAATTTCACGGTGGTCAGAGATCACATTGACAGCCCACTTCGTGCTTTCTTCAAACCGGTGATGATGGATGTTGTTCAGCATCAGCGGCGTCATATCGGCTTTCAGGCTTTCCTTCAGATCAATAATGATCTTGTCGAGAAGCTCATATTTGTCGGCGTAGTGCGCATAAAATGCGTTGCGGGAGATTCTGGCATGATTGCAGATGTCTTTGATCCGGATATTCTCAAAATCATTCTCAGCTGCACATGCAAGGAATGCTTTTCGGATCAGGTCTTCTGTTTTGACAAAGCGCAGGTCGTTACGATTCATAATTCCTCTTTTTTTAAATGACATAATGTCCGCCGATTCACTTTATCTCACAAATGTTTTTTTCTGTCAATTTCTTTCTGAAATCATTTCATTTATCATGTGACTGCGCATGAACGGCATGATTTGATCCTGGGGGAATCTTTGTTTCAGCGCTGCAGATCCAATGATCCGATAATTGACTTGATCAGAGATTTGAAAAGAAGACGGTGCGTAAAACTGTCTTTTTTTACTTATAATGAAATTATCAATAACAGGAGAAATATCATGGCAAAAACAGTCACTAATTTTTATTCGTATGTATTGAACCGTGCTGTCGACATCACTGTCGTTCTTCCTTCCGTCACGTGTCCCGAATCCCTCGGGCTTGCCGGCTATCCGCCCTGCCACGAGCTGAAGGAAAAATTCCCGGTTCTGTATCTTCTGCACGGTTTCGGCAACAACCATGTTCAGTGGACCGGCTACACCAATGTTGAAATGTATGCGGAAGAAAGAAGAATCGCAGTTGTCAACTTCAGCACTGAAAACAAAGCCTACGCGCATGTCGGCGGCGATGATTTCTTTAAATTTGTTTCAGAAGAACTTCCTGCATTTGTGACCAATTACTTCCCGGTTTCCTCAAAGCCGGAAGAAACCTACATTGCCGGTCTTTCCATGGGCGGCTACGGTTCCTATCTCCACGGTCTTACCCATCCGGAAAAATACCGTGCAGTCGGAACATTCTCCGCCGGTGTTTCCATTGATCCGGGCACATTCGCCAAATCGGCATTTGCCAAAGTCACGGACCGCGATCCGCAGTATGATCTCTATGCCATTGCGGAAAAAGTGAAAGAAGAAGGAAAGACATTCCCGAAGATCTACGCTTCCTGCGGAAAGAAAGACGCTTTATATCAGTCATGTCTGGATTATGCCGAAAAACTGAAGGAACTCGGCGCGGATGTCACATGGGATGAAATGGAACAGTATGGCCATGAGTGGCGCTTCTGGGACGCGCAGGTTGAGAAGTTCCTCGACTGGATCCCGCGTGATGACTATTACGCAAAACTGGGAAAACGTTCTGTTTAAAGGAGTCTGATCATGTCACTTCTGCAGTGGAATTTCCGAAGCATTTATCTGAGAGGAAACACCGATGTTTCCATCATTCTTCCTGAATCCCAAGGCGAACCGGAACAGTTCTATGAAAAAGGAAAGAAATATAAAGTCCTGTGGCTTCTGCACGGAACATTCGGCGATCATACCGACTGGGTCAGATACACCAATATCGAGCGCTATGCATGTGAGCACAATCTGGCTGTTGTGATGCCTTCCGCCCTTAATTCGATGTACGGAAACTGGAATTCATTTGCGATGGGATACGATGCCTTTGATTATCTGATCAAAGAACTGATGCCTGCTGTCTATGCATGGTTCCCCATCAGCGACCGGAAGGAAGACAATTTCATTGCCGGACTATCGATGGGCGGCCGCGGTGCCTGTGTCTATGCATTCAATCATCCTGAGCTGTTTGCCAAAGCATTCGTCATGTCGGCAGTTCCCGAAGATCTTACTGACATTGACACAAAGTCCCCTTTCTATCACCGGGTGGAAAATCTGATTGCCAACTACGGAGGAATGGAAGGCTATCTGAACAGTGAGCTGAATTTATGGAAGCTCGCAAAGGAAAGAAAAGATGAACTTCCTGAACTGTATTTCACCTGCGGCGATCAGGATCCGATTGCATGGAAACGCTACAATCAGTTCAAAGCCTATGCAGAAGAAACCGGACTGAAGGCAGTCTTTGATGAAGTCGAAGGCTATTCGCATGAATGGCCGTTCTGGGAGCTTTCGATTCAGAAAGCAATCAAATGGTTCCTGAACAAATAATAAAAAACGCATGTCCATTCATGCGTTCTGTTTCAGATCAGGCAGAAAGGAATCAATTTCCTCTTCTGCTTTTTTCAGCAATTCTTCCGGATCATTGAACGGAAGATCAAGACCTTCAGCTTTGAAGCAGAAGGTTTTTTCAATATGGAAGAAGTTTTCGCATAAGGCTTTGATATAGCCATAGCCGAATGCGTCGTTATCGACCATGCCGCCGGCTGTCTGGATATAGACCAGATTCTCTGCGCTGCACATTCCGTAAGGAATGCCATGTTCATCATAATCAAATGTCATGCCTACCGCGCAGATCCGCTCGATATAGTTTTTCAGAGCGGACGGGAAGGAAAGATCCCAATACGGGGCAGCGATGACAATCATATCCGCTTCCTTAAACTGTTTTGCATATGCAAGAACGGGATGATCGTAATTCTTTTCAAGAAGCGCCTGATCGCGGACTTTCAGCATTTCCTCATCCAGCCCCGCAATTCCTTCCTTACGCGGCTGAACTTCTGTGATTTCATCCCCGCTGAATTCTTTGAGGAAATAATCCGCAAGCCGCTTTGTTCTGGAATTTTCACGGACGCATGTATTGATAAACAGAATCTTCATAGATCAATACCACATATCATCAACAACGGAGAAATCTGTTTCATCCGACGCAAGCGGAATATCGGTGCTGCTGACATTGGAAATGACGATGTAGGGACTTGAATCAATCAGCTGCAGGACCCTGTCGATCTGTGCTTCTGTCCCCTGCACTTCCATCATTACACTGCTGTCAAATTCGTTGCGGACCCAGCCGGTCACACCGGCCTCTCTGGCTGCGTAGCAGGCACGGTAGCGGAAGCCGACGCCCTGCACGCGTCCGCGGAAACGGTACGCTTTCCGTAAGATATTCTCCATCGCTCTTCTCCCTTTTTTCAAACATTATAATCATTATGCAAAGAATGAAAAGAAAAACAAAGATAATTTCACGGGAATCAAGATAACTTTTTCAACTGTATGAAATCCTGCTACACTGAATACAGATGAACACTGTCGCAAAAGAACTGTTCCGCGCCATTCATGAAGGATACTGGCTGGCTGTGGAATATCTGAATCAGAAAAATGAAACAACCAGATACTGGATCGCGGTGAAAGATCTCAATCCCCGCTCCGGCCGTTTAAGCGCGGAAGGAATGCATCTGGGAAAATATACATTTGCCTCACTGAATCTGCATCTGAAAAGAATTAAAGACGCAAAGGTCATCGAAGGCACGTGGGCCGGGGTGAATGAGGAACTGGCTGCGGATATCCGGAACAATCCGGAAAAATACAGGCCTCTCTTTTCATCATCCGCCAACCTGCAGATTCTCAATTATCTTGCCGAATGCGCAAGACTGGACCAGGCACCGTTTATCGGGAACTTCACCCTGGTCGATCATATGGATGATGAAGTGCTGGAACAGTGCACGATGCATCTGAATGACGCACAGTTTAAGCAGATTGTCCGCGCTTTCCAGAAGCGTACGGAAAACCGCAGAAACACACTTGCAATGAAGCAGTTCGGCGTCAATCTGCTTTCCCTGCACACCGCCCAGGGAAAATATCTGCTTGCCTATCAGCCGCTGCGGCTGGATGTAAAAAACAGGATGTTAAGCGCTTATGATGATCCCGTCATCTGCAGCCAGTTTACAATCCACGGCACGGTTCAGACAATCCGCCGTTTCATGAATCCGGAATATCTCGATCTGCTCAATCATTTCCGGCAGAATGCCGAAGCGATCCGTGAAGCAATCGCTGTATCCTGCCCAGGCCTTCCGGTGGATGATATGCCCTATATGATTGAAGTATGCCGGGATTCGAAAATGAATCTTGATGCGGAATATGAAGGGATTCTGCAGATGTATGATGATTCGGATCCCGAAGCCGTCACAGCGCCGGTACGGGCATTTTTCGGTGAGCTGACGGCAAGACCGGAAGCTTCGGATTCCCTGCCGCTTGCCTTAACCGATGAGCAGGTCAATCTGGATCAGCTGACGGCAATGAACCATGCCATGCGCATGCCGGTTTCCTATGTACAGGGTCCGCCCGGCACCGGCAAGACCATGACCATTGTCAGAACCGTGATCACTGCTTTTTTCAATCAGCGCACCGTTCTGCTTTCCTCCTTCAACAATCATCCGATTGATGAAGCTGTCGAAAAGCTGTGTTCATTGAAATATCATGATAAGCCGGTCCGTTTCCCGGTGCTCCGCCTGGGCAACCAGGAGGAAACCATCCGCTCCTTAAGGCGGCTCGGTGAATTACTGAAAACCATTGAAAAGACAAAGATCTATGAAAAGAGAATGGAGAAAGCATATATATCAAGATCCCGCCATGCGAGAAAGCTGAGCAGGTATCTTGACCGCTATGAAACAAAACTGGATCTTCTCGAGCGCAAAGAGGCTGCTGAACAGCTTCTGAAAAGCAGCACACAGATGAATTTTGCCCTTGAAATTGAAACCCGTCAGCTGCCCCGGATTGAAAAGGAACTGGAAAAAGCCGGTGAATTTGAAATTGATGAAGCATTGAAAATGATCGGTACGGATTTTGATCAGATGCTTTCCTGGCTGTATGAAGCATCCAACGCCCGCCTTGCAAAACTGCCGGATGAAAAATATGACGGCCTGAAGCGGATCATCGCGATTGAAAATGATGAAGGCATGGTCAAGGAATTCAATTCCTGGATCGGCGCAAAGGAAAACCTTGCGGCTCTTCTGGAAGTCTTCCCCGTCATTGCGACAACCTGCATTTCCGCTAGACGCCTGGGTCCTCCGGTTCCTCAGTTTGATCTGACCATTCTCGATGAAGCAAGCCAATGCAATACTGCTGTTTCCCTGGTTCCGATCATCAGAGGAAAAGGATTGATGATGGTCGGGGATCCCCAGCAGCTGCAGCCGGTGATTCTGCTTGCGCAAAGCGATTCCGATGCCTTAAGAAAACGCTATGGCGTGGCGGAAGAATATGATTACTGCCGCAGCTCGATTTATAAAACAATGCTGGCAAATGACGCGGTCAGCGATGAAATCCTTTTAAGCCACCATTACCGCTGCGATCCGAAGATCATCAGCTTTTCCAATAAGAAGTATTACAATTCCAGACTGAAGCTGGACGGCAGAAGCATTGATCCGAAACCGCTTGTCTATATCGATGTGGGAAAAAGCGAAACAGCAGTCAAAAACACATCGCCGAAGGAAGCTGACGCGGTGATCGATTATCTCAGACGGCATCCCGATGACAATGCCGGCATCATCACACCTTTTGTGGCCCAGAGAAAACTGATCCAGTCCGCGCTGGAAAACAGCGGCTGCGGCAATGCGCAGTGCGGTACGGTTCATGCCTTTCAGGGAGACGAAAAGGATGTGATCCTGTTCTCTCTGTGTCTGTCTGAGCAGACAAGACCGGAAACCTATGAATGGCTGAAAAACAACCGCGAACTGATCAATGTTTCAACTTCAAGAGCCAGAAAGAAGCTTCTTGTGATCGGAAGCACCGATGCCTTAAGGAAGCTTCATAATCCGCTGGAAGATGATGATCTTTATGATCTGGTGCAGTATGTGCGCACAAACGGTGAATGTGAAATTGTTTCGCACGAATGCCAGTCAAGAGCGCTCGGCATCCGTCCCTACAGCACGGAAACCGAAGAAGCATTCCTGCTCAATCTGAATCACGCCCTCGATAACGCATTTTCAGACGGCAGGCGCTATACCGTGCATAAGGAAGTTCCGATATCGCAGATCTTTGTGAACAACCCTTCCCTTTCCGGATATTTCTACAAAGGACGCTTTGATTTTACGGTCTTCCGGAAAATCAATAACCGTGAGATTCCGGTTCTCGCAATTGAACTGGACGGAAGAGAACATATGGACAGCGATGCGGTGAAGGCAAGGGATGAAAAAAAAGAAGCCATCTGCAGAGAACATGGCTTCGAACTGATCCGTGTCGATAACACCTATGCAAGACGCTATCACTATATGAAAGATATTCTGTCCCGCTATTTCCGGGCATCTTAAAAACCGGCTGTCTGCCGGTTTTTGTAATGAAATTGATGATTATTTCAGCCAGTCCGCGACTGCCTGTTTAACCCTGTCAGGATCATTCTGCGCTTCGGCGCCCTGGATTGAAAGGATCTCTGTCACTTCCGCGTCCGGACATACCCTTTTCAGCTTTGCCTCAAAGCCGGCGGAACCGGATCCTTCATGGGTATTGAACGGATGGATCGTCTTTCCTGCAAAATCATTGGATTCCAGGAATGTGTAGACTGCCATCGGATAATCGCCCCACCAGACCGGCGAGCCGAGATAGATTTCATCATACTCACTGAGATCAATGGTTTCGGCAAGTTCGGGTCTTGCGTTTTTATCCTGTTCTTTCTGAGCGATGGCAATGCATTCGTCATAGCTTTGCGGATAGCCGTTTACGGTGCGGATTTCAAAGAGATCGCAGCCGGTCTGTGCCGCGATTTCTTTGGCAACTTTGTATGTATTGCCTTCTTCAATCACGCCGACATTGTAGTTTTCATCGGCTCTTGAGAAATAGGCAATCAATGCCTTTCCTTCTTCTTTTGTTTCTTCGGGCTCTGCTGCTTCTTCAATCACTGCTTCTTCTGTGACTGCGGGTTCTTCTGTATCTGCTGTCTCTGCACTCTGCTGCGCACCGCATGCGGCAAGCGGCGCAAGGAGCGTAAGCGCAGAGAGGATCCGGATCATTCTGTTCATATGCGCATCCTTCTTCTGTACGTTTCAAGAATAGTGATATCGGCATGAATGAACAATTCTGATTCACGAAGAACCCTATAAGAAGAACTGATGGATTCAAAGACGTGTCAGATAGGAAACCGGTACTGCTTTTGTGAGCCAGACGCCGTTGACGGAAAGAAAGAATGGATATCCGTCTTCTTTCATCTTTGCGGCATCAATCATAAAGATCACAGGTTTTCCATGGCGTCTGCCGACTTTAAATGCGGTATCAGTATCGGCAGATAAATGCACATACAGTCTTGACTGCGGCTTGAGTCCTTCTTTTTCAATGGAGGAAACATATTTTTCTCCGGTTCCGTGATACAGAACGGCCGGCGGATCTGTTTCCTTCAGTTCCACATCGACCGGGATGGAATGGCCCTGGTTGGCCCGTATCTTTGTATGGTCCTCATTGAAGGAATAGCGCTGCTTTTCATCCGTTCTCACAATTTCTTCGAGAATATCTCTGTTTAACGGATGCGTCGCTGAAACGCCTTTGATCAGCTGCTCAGTATCCGCCCAGCCATGTTCATCAAGCGTGATACCGATCGCTTCGGGCTGATGGCGCAGGATGAGACTGATGAAGCGGCTGGTTTTTGTCAATGTATCATTTCTTTTACTCATCACAGCATTCCTTTCACAATCACAGCGGCAATGTTCTGACCTTCCCTGTGGTCGCTGCCGGTTTTGGCAATCGTTGTGGCATATCTCTGATCATCATGATAGACAAGTTTCAGATGCCTGCCGTCCTCTTCGACAGTGAATCCCATCTCCTGCAGTTTTCTGCGCATTGATGCATTCATGGACTGATAGCCTTTGAACAGACTGCGGATTTCATCCTGCATCGCCTTCAGTTTATGTGGATATTCATTGGCATCGATGATGTCTTTGATCACATCCGCCCTGCGGGTGTTTTCTTTTGTGTTCTTCAGGGTTTCGCTGAGCGCGTCCATGACGATTTCCTGGATTTCCAACGGGAAGAATTCTTCTTCCTTTCCTCCTTTTAACAACGCGCCTTCGCTGTTTCTCAGCTTTTTCCTCAGGCCGAGAATTTCGGCATCCTTTGCCTGGGCGGCAGATGTCAGTTCCTCCACGCGGGCGCGGTATTTTTCAAGATCCCGGTCAAAGAGTTCATAGACTTCATCCTTTTCTTTTTCAGCCGCGTCCGTCCGTTTTTTCTGTGTCCGCACATCTTCTTCCAGCATCGCGCTGTAGACGCCATGCCATGTATACAGAGGATCGACCATTCTCTGTCCTGCATATTCCATCAGGATGCGGATGATCTGATTCATCAGGTTCTGATCATATCCCTGCTTTGCGCGGTAGAAAAGACGTTCGTGTTCAGAAACGGAACCTGGATAATAAATGCCGACAGCGCCATGATATTCATTGTTGCCTTCCGTCTTTTCCCGGATCAAAGGATCCATGAGGAAGTTCTTTTCGCTGAATACATGGGCAATGCCTTTGAGCTTTGACGCAAGCAGACCGGGTTCGACCGGGTCTTCATCATAATAGGTTCTGGAAAGATAGACAGCAGGCAGATCAAAGGAATTTCCTCTCAGGACGATATCTGCCAGAAGGTCCGCGTTGGTTTCATCGATATATTTCGGTCTGCGATCAATCTTTAAACCATGGTCATCTTCAAGATATCCGTGTTCAATCAGAAGCGAGATGAAATGCGGCGCGGAAAAAGGCGCATACATCATTAACGCATCCTCGCTGTATGTTCTTTCCAGTCTGACCGCCATGCGGGATTCGCTGAAATTCATAACATAGTCGGTTGTCCATTGGATTCCGTCTTCCGACTTTTTGCGGTAGCGTACGGCAATGATGTTCTGCAAGGGCCAGTGCAGCACTTCCATATTGACCATGTCATTTCCGCAGTACTGGATACCCTCACGGATGGCTCTGATATCTTCAATCCGGTTTTCTTCATGTTCATTGGTTTCGTTCCATTCAATGACCAGATCAAGAAACCGTTCTGCATTCATTTCCTTTCTGATTTTCAGCAATGTCTGAAACAGCAGCATATTCCCCAGCTCCTCCTGTATGAATGATTGTCACGAAAATTTAATATCCTCAAAAATCATAGCACGGTATTCTTCCGCAAGTATGCAGATCAAAAAGAAAAGGACCGCAGTCCCTTTCAAAATCAATGCGTCTGTTTCTGAGCCGGCGCTGTATATTTCAGCAGGATCGGCGTATCCGGCGCGATCCAGCCGTTTTTCGTATCCGCATCCTCTTTGATTTTAATTGAAACAACGCCATAGTCGCGGTCGAACAGTTTTCTCTGATCCTGTGCCACGGTGATGATATTGGTGAATCCGCATTCGCGCAGCTGCTTTTCGGCGATCTTGAAATCTTTGCCGATAAAGGTCTTGTCTGTCCAGTGAACCGGCAGGTATTCCGGTTCCAGACCATTGCGGAAGCGGTCAAAATATTCTTTTGCCATCTGATAACTGTCAGAGCCTGCCCACTCCTGGCATGCAAGGGCACGGACCGCGTTCATCGGATGGGTGGCCTGGGAAAAGCGCATGTGTTCAATCGCCTTGTTCATCATGCCGTCCGATACCAGATCGCGGTATTCCTGTGCCTGTTTCATGAAGGCTTCAATATTGAGCTGGGAAGCGATATTCTGTGTTCCTCCGGCAAAGCGCATGCACATTTCAATCACCTTGTCCGGTGTTCCATCGCATAATACAGCCGCTCTGTCAGCGGACAATTCGCTGCATCTCATCCAGTTATGGAACGCGGTCATAATCGGATACATGGCAATTGCGCCGAGCGGTACCAGAGCCAGCGCGCCGGAAAGCACCCAGGTGCCCATTGTCCTGTAAAGCACATGGTGGCAGACGATATGTCCGCATTCATGGGCAAGAACGGTCGGGATCAGTTCTTCCGGCATCAGTTCAAGAAGTCCGCTTGTCATCACAATAAACGGTTTGGTTTCTCCCGATGTATAGGCATTGGGCACAACATCCATCTTGAGAAAGAGATCCGGTTTCTCAATGCCGAGCTTCGCGCTGATTTCCTTCAGCATTGCGTCATACTGAGGAAACTGGTCTTCCGAGATACGGATGTTGGAAGCCATGTTTTCGATATACATCGCTTTTTCGCTCCAGCTTTTCATGAAGGCTTTCATCACCTGTGAAAAGCCCGGTATTGCCTGCAGGGCTTCCATCGCCGCCCTGTCGGTTTCATGTACAAATATATTCTGGTTCAGTTTCATAGTCGTTTTCTCCATGAATCTATATTAGACCGTTTTTCCTTCATGCACGAAAATATTAAACTTCATCTGTTTTCTGACAAAGAAAAACAGACCGCGTCTTACGGTCTGTTCATTCACTTTTCAATGAACGCTGTCAATCAGTCTCTGCGCTGCTTCTGCTGTCATATCAATGCCTTCCGCTGCATTTGCGACATTCAAAGATGCATAAACCGTCTTTTTCCCTTTGCGGAAAACAAGATGGATAAACCCATCCTGATTCACTGCAGCCGTGATTTCATCCGCTCCGCTGAGAGTGATCGGTTCGTCCGCATTCATCTTTACATCCCGTTCGTATTCCTTAAACAGCTGCTTTGAAACAAATTCATATTCGGTATCGTAATAGGTGATATTCATCGCAGCGCTCCAGTGATGATCTGCAGTATCAAGAGTTGATATCTCCTGCCAGATCCAGTTGTCAATGGAAAGCGGATCGCTCCATCTTCTTACGGTATTGATCCTGGGATGAAATTCTTCAAGCCAGGTATCCACTTTGTATTCCGCCTGCGGATCAAGATCCTGTACGGTCAGAAACGGCGGATCTTCCTGACACTCTGAAATATGTATTCTGCCTGCCCCTCCTTCATCGCCAAGCGACGCAAACACAGCCGCGCACGCGATCCCGACCGCAATCAGACGGACAATCCGGAATGCTCTGTAAAAACGGGAATGCTTTTTCCAGTCCTTTTCATGTTCAAAAGGAATTCCTTTTTCAAGCCTTGATGAACTGACATACAGCCTGACGCATTCCGCAATCCCTGAGAATACGGAGAGCACCGCAAATACAGCCGCGATCAGAAGAATCACCGAGCCGGTCTGAATCAGAAGAGACATACAGCGGCGATAAAACACCGAGACAATCAGCACGACCCAGACCAGTGTTTCCAGCATCGCAATGGATCTTGCCCTTGCGGCTTCATAGCGCAGCGGCGCTTCAATTTCACTTTCCGTATGCAGCTCCGCATTGCCCTCGTGGCAATACAGGATATATGACCTGTAGATCCCGAGATTCTTCCAGCCCGCTTCCTCCAGAAAATCATTTTTCGCAAGACGGTTGGCTTCATCCAGCACTTCATCACTTCGAAGAATATAGGCGGACGGTTCAAAGCGGTATGTCATTGTTTTCGCTTCGCCCTTTTCAAATACAGCAATCAGATTCCCGAGTCCGTTTTCCTTTAAAAGCAGGCCTTCTGCCGCCATGTCCTTCAGCCAGCTTTCAATCGCGGCGATGTCATATGAAGGACAGGGAATCAGCTTCTTTTTTTCGTTCATAATCCGCAATCCTTTCCGCATCTTTCAGACACATGGCAAGACGCTCCTTTTCCGCCTGATAGACTTCAAGACCGTATTCTGTGATCCGGTAGGTACGCTTTCTGCCCTGCACGGAAACTTCTTCAATCATCCCCTCCTTCAGGAATTTGGAAAGAAGCGTATACAGGGTTGCCGGTCCGATTTCAATTCTCCGATCTGTCAGCGACGCAATCACATCTGTGATGTCCTGACCGCATAATTCCTTTACGGAAAGCGCCATCAGGATGTAAAACATTGAGTCGGTTAAAATCTGCATGGATTTTCTCGGCATGTTTTCCTCCGATATCGTTAAACGATATTATCTTCGTCTTTACGATATCATATAACGATATTGAATACAAGAAGCTTCCGGAAAAAGAAAAAAAAGGCCGACGGAGTCAGCCTTGCATGAATGAATCAGGAATGTTTTTCTTCCCACTTTTTCCCGGGATCAAGACGGTTCATCAGCCAGTAACAGAATACTGCGATGCCGATGCCGCCGAAGCAGTCGGGAATGTAATGTTGCTTGGTGAAGAGCGTGGAAAGCACAATCAGGATGAACATGATCAGGGAATACATCTGGAATCCTTTTGAGATTTCAGGCTGTTTCCATACTCCGAGCCAGCAATAGGCACTGATCAGGCAGTGATAGGACGGGAACAGATTGAATGCCATCGTTCCGCCATCCGCCGCAAATACAGATGCGAGAAGCTGATTGAGGAAACCGGTCTTGTCCGCATATTCCATCAGCCCTTCCTTGACTCTGTCCATGTATGTCGGCATGAAGACAAAGAAGAGAAAGCCGATGATATAGGCCAGTGTAAGCCCGCAGATGTAATTGATGAAGTTTCTTCTTTTTGTGATGGAAACCGCCATCGGTCCCATGATCCAGAAGACATAGGAATAAATATAAATCAGTGAGAATGCGGGGATGACCGGAAACAGGTCATCAATCGGTGCGATTTTCCATTCGAATGCGTAATTGATTGTGCCGAGCACAACGCTCAGCCAGTTTCCCAGTCTGTACATGCCGTACTGCAGTGCGAAATATACAATTCCGAGCACATATCCCCACCATGGAACTCTTTTCAAAAGGTCTGTCAGTTTCTTCATAGACACCTCCGGACGTCTTCGTTTTCTGTTTTCATTGTAGCGTATGATCCGCAGGGATCATATGCGGGGCGGATTATTTTTATCCGCTTTCAGAGCCCAGACCGTTTCGATCCATTTCGAATCCAGTCCGGTTGTCAGTTCCGTTACCTGTTCGCTTCTGTCATTGATTAACAGTTCCCCGAGCTGCTGTGTTTCCAGTGAAAGCGGGAAACTGTCCTTGCGGATGAATCCCATCCGGCAGAAAAACGGCGGAGCAGCACCGGTGCCGCTCGACAGGACAAATGCCATGAAGCCGTCACTGGAGCGGTTGAATTTTTCCGACTGGGCAAATGCCCGGGTATTGAGGATGAGTGTCATTCTTCTGAAATCGCGGTCATTTCCGGAAAGACGGATCACGATCGTGCTGCCGTTCATTTCCGCTTCGCCGGTATAGTAGTTGGTCTGCTGTTTCTGCACCGGCATATGGATAAACCATTCATGATAGCTACTGTTGGAGATTTTGTTTGTTCCGATCACATGATCGAGAAGATTCTGTTCATGTAGATCTTCATCGGTGCGGAAGCCGGTGATCAGATGCGCCATCATTTTTGTGCTGCCGGGTGTCAGGATCAGATATGCCCCTGTCAGCTTTTTCAGATTCTGCGACCAGTAATATCCGTAATAGACACCGATGAAGCGGTGATCCATTTCATCCCCGATCCTGAAGCGCCTGTCGTCGGATTCCGCAAGGCGTGTGGATATGATTTCCGCGACGCTGATTTCAGGCGTGATCCAGCGGTTATAAAAATTGACGACTTTGCGGATCGTATTTCTTCCCGGCCAGAAGTTTTCCTTGCCGGTATAGCATTTCGAACAGATAGTATACGACGGCAGAAGTCCTAGATCATCATTGATTCCGTTTCTTCTTTCTTCAAAATCATCCTTGGAATCCGGTCCGAGGATATAATAATAGGATGTACCGAGCTTATCCCACATATAGCGGAAGTTAGCATGAAAATTCTGCTTTTCTTCAAACGTAAGATCATCAGACGCGTTTTTTCTTCCCATATCTCATTTTTTCCTTCTGCCTGTATTTATTTTATATCATAAACCATATTATTTGTATATTTCGGAAATATCATTAAAGTTTATTTTACATTTACTAAATAATTGATCCGCTGTATACGGCATGATATATTGAAGGTGCGATGCACGATATCATTCAGTCCCCGTGTATCCGCCCTTTATCTTCATAGACAGTGCTGCTGTCAGATGAATCTGTCTCTTGCGCCGGATTCGGATGAAGATCCTTTTTTATATCTTAAAAACACACAATTATTCAGGAGGAAACATATGAATTCCATGCGATCGGCAGGAGTTGTTTTCAACGTACCCTGCACAAAGAAAATCCGGGTGTTTCCATCCGGTACGCACATGCACCATCCCGGTCTGCGGAGGCTTTCATGAACCGCGGCCTGGTTGTGATTTCCGGTTTCTCAGGTGCCGGAAAAAGCACTTTGATCGAACGGTTTGTCAGTGAATATCCTGCCTACCGCGCGATCCGTTCCTTCACTGACCGCAAAAGACGGAGTGAAGAAGAAAACTATTACTTTATTTCACCTTCGGCATTCGATCAGATGATTCAGGATCAGGAATTCCTGGAACATACCGAATATGCCGGCCACCGCTACGGTACTTCCTTTATGGAAATCAAGGCTGTTCAGAAAAAAGGACGCATTCCTGTTCTTGATCTGAATACAGACGGATTTGAACAGCTTCTGAGATCCGAAGATATCCGAGAAGACCGTCTGGTCAGTCTGTTTATCACCGTACAATCCCCATCCGTTCTCAAAGAACGTCTGCAGAAGCGCGCAGCCGAAACAGAAGAAGAAATCCATAACCGCCTGCAGGCCGGTCTTGAAGAAGCTAAACACATGAACAATTATGACGCCTTTATCATCAATGACGATGAAGATCGTGCCTATGCGCTGATGAAGAATGTCATCTTTGAATTCAGTGCCGGGGACCCGTTTGACGCAGTATCATTTACAGCTTCGCTTCGGAAGCTGCTGGAAGGAGAAAAAGAAGATGAAAACATTAACAATTAAAAAAAATCTGGACCTCTGTTTTCTGATCGATCTCACCCCTGCCCTGAATCCGGAAAACAGAAAATACTGGCTGAAGCTGATCAACATCCTCTTCGTTCATCTTTACAAAATGGCATACAGAGCCAGAGTCATGGTGCATCTGTACTGCGGGAAGGAATGGTTCGCGCTGAGCGATCAGTTTGAATATCTCGATGAACCGCCGTTATGGACCGATGAAGATTTTGACATCATGGACCTCTCGCTTGCGTCCAGTCCCATCGACTCTCTGCACGCCCTCGCCTTCTGTCTCAGTCAGTGCCGCAAGGCAGAAATGCAGGATCTCTTTTCCAGCTGCAGCCTGCAGATCTTCTGGATCAGTGCCGATGCCTCAACCGACGCAGAGGCCAGGGACATTGCGGCAATCCGCCACGCGGATGTGAATGTGTCCGCATACTGCCTTTCTCCGGAAGACAGCTTTGTCAAAAGCCTTCGCGAATGCACGGAAAAAGCGCCGCGCGTCTTTGAAGAAAACATGGAAAGCTCCCTGTACTGCTTCGCTGCTGTGCGCGATGAAATCGAATCCGTCCTTTACGCATATGAACACCATCCCGGCATGATGGCCGGGCACACAGGAATCAGCGTTCCGCTTTCCTAGATCACAAGGAGAAACCATGAGAACAATCCCCGAAGAAATCTGCCGTTCATTCGGCTGTACAGAAGAGGAAACCGCCCGGCTTCCCGAATCCATCATCAGCTTCCGCAAAACATCCCTTTCGATGTTTGAGCGCATTGACAATCCCCGTCTTCTCGCCATCTGGATCACCGCGAAAACCGGTCATAACCGTACGCTGAACGGCATTCTGGAAGCGGAAGATCATACCGCCATCTTCACATTTTATAAAGCAGCCTCCAACTGTCTCAAAAGCAATGACATCGCCTTTGCGGATGAAGCAGGCAATGTGATTCTGCTGCAGAGCGAACAGATCGTTTCAATTAAACCGGTCAGCTTTGACGCGGATTATGAAATCTTCCGGATCGAATCAGAACAGAAGATCTTCCGCCATTCTGAAGAGGAATCCGAAGTCTTCTATCTTTCCGTCCGCCATACCGCCCGCAGGGAAATCGAATTTGAATCCGATCTGCGCCGCAATATCGGTCTGAACCGGGAGCTGTATGAAATTGACGGCTTTGATTCATTCCTCAATTTTGTGACAATGATCCTCTCGATCCAGCAGATCGCCGAAGCAGAAGCCGCAGGCATGATCTGCGAAGCGTCAGAAGAGGAAGTCGATACCGTTCACCGCAATATGATCAAAGGAATTGTCCTTTTCCCTGACTCGGTTGTCTTCATGCGCTGCGAAGCTGAAAATCTGGTCATTGAAAGAGATGGCTTTGAAGAAATCTGCAGCCGTTCCATTCTTGACACCGGCATGCATTATCTTGAATTCACACATGATGATCAGGCATATATCCTGCTTGCGGACGGACGGTTCCCGGAACGCGATGAAGAGGATGATGAGGAAGATGAAGAAGATGATATCGAAACAATCGAAGGATGCACGCTGGCAATGATCGCGGTCGAAGGCACCCGTCAGTACCGTCAGATCTATCATGCGGATTCCTTTGAGGAAACCGTCAGGAAAATTTCGGAAGAAGGTTCCGCTGAAGATATTCTGGAATACGATCCGAAGGAAGGCCTGAAGGAAATGCATGGAGCTAAGCTTCTGGAAGGTCTGAATCCTGAAAACTTTGTCATCTTTGTACGGATTGAAAACGTGAAAGACCTGGCCGCCCTGATTGCGCCGTATTATTCCGATCCTGCCGCAATCATTTCTTCCGGAGGACTCGAAGAAATCATTTCCCACTTCAATGAATGCGCTCTGTTTGAAGATGACCTGAGTGCGCAGGAAAAGGAGCGGCTCAGAAGAGAATTCCATGACATGGATTATCTGACCTATGAATATTTTCCAAGAGGCCTCCACTCTATGACGCTTCTGGAACAGGCGGATGAAGCGCTTGAACTGCTGGATGATTCCAGACTGAAACCGCCGGTCGTCAAAGCGCTCAAAGAATCCTGCAAAGCGGTGGAAGTGACATCCGGATTC
>CAMVGT010000016.1 GCA_947167125.1 uncultured Erysipelotrichaceae bacterium | reverse complement strand
TCACAAGCTTCATGCAATGGGTGGGCAAAAGCGAAGAGAGTTCCATATCCCTTGCCGAAGGGATTGCGATGGCACTTGAATTCCTGATGGCAGGTGAGGTTCTGCATACCATTCTCGCGGATGATGTAAATGATCTGGTCATCCTCGGCGCACTGGTGGTGCTCAGAGGCATCATGACCCTGGAAATCCATTGGGAACTCAAAAATGAGAAGGCCGAACTGGAAAACAGAAAACTAAGAGAAAAAGCAGGCGAATAAGTTCACCTGCATGCCGCTGATCTTCAGCGGTTTTCTTTTTGATAGACGCGGATGATGAATTCCGCGGTCAGATTCATTTCCTTGACTTCTTCCAGCCGTTTTCTGTCTTCTGCTTTTGTACGCCAGACATAGGGCGTCATGACAAACAGATTTTTCAGCTGATCCTGACTGCAGACAAATTCATTCCTGATTTTCTCACTGTGAATCAGTGTGAGATCCGTATCAAGATCCTGCGGTCTGTTTTCATAAGGATGTTCATAAAGAACTTCCTTCATTTCAAAGAGATGGCGTTCGCCCGGTGTGACAAAGATGAATTTACCGCCCGGTTTGAGAATCCGCTGAATTTCTTCTCTGGCATGCGGCGCAAAGCAGGTGAGAACGGTATCGCATGATTCATCTTCAAGAGGCAGATGGAAAATGGAAGCGACGGTCCAGTGGGTTTTATGATCCGCTTTTGCGGCATGTTTCAAAGCATCCTTGGAAAGATCAAATCCATATTTTTCTTCTGCTTCAATCGCGCTTGTATAATAGCCTTCCCCGCATCCAAGATCGCACAGTACCTGTGTGCCTTCAGAAAGCTCACGCAGACGGTCCCTTAAAAACGAATAGGGGCCGCTTTCAAGAAATGCGGTTCTTGCCTTTACCATGGCGGCGTCATCGCCATGGACTTTTTTATTGGAGACAAGCAGATTGAGATATCCGCTTTTGGCATAATCAAAATGATGTCCGCTTTCGCAGACGGCTTCTTTATTTCCGGCAGTCAGGTGAGTGCCGCATACAGGACAGATCAGTTTCATGGCTCAAGTATAGCACAGCCATATTGACTGACGGTCAGTCGGGATGTATATTAAACATGCGGAGGTGATATTGTGGACAGAGACAGTGAAGACCGCAGAAACGAATTTGTGGACGCCGCCGAAAAACTTTTCAAGGAAAACGGAATTGTCGATACCACCATCAGCTCGATCGTCAAGGAAATGGATGTGGCCAAGGGGCTGTTTTATTACTATTTCAAATCCAAGGATGATGTGATCGAAGCGATCAGTGAGAAATACAATGAAGTATTCAATGAAATGATGAACGCGTCCATGGATCAGCAGGATTATCCTGCTCGTCTGAGGCAGTTTGTAGGGAATACTGTCAGTTCATTCCGCGACCTCGACAACAAGCTTTCCACAGAAGATGATGTGGATCTTTCGCAGCTGAGCATGCGCTCGGTGGAAGAGGCGAAAGCCAGCGCAATTGAAGCGCTTGTCGCTTTGTTTGAAGAAGGCAACGAGAAGGATGAACTGATGCTTGAACATCCGAAGTATTACGCGGACATTCTGATCAGCGGCATTATAGAACTGGTGCAGCAGAAGGAAGCGTATGACGATGAGATCAAAGAAATCATTTTGGACCTGATTGAAAGGGCCGGAAAGGACTGACATCATGAGTGAAGATTTCAACAGCAAAGTCAACGAATTTGTAGATAAGGCAGCCAAGTCAATTGAAGAAGGCGGAAAGTCACTTCTTTCCCGTCTGGAAATTGAAAAGAAGAAAGCCGAGATCCGCTCGGAAATCGGCCACAATTCCAGAGAGCTTTCCAAAGCTTATGAAAGACTGGGAAGGGAATTCTTCATGGCTAAGGAAGCCGGCAGGGCTTACAGCGATGAAAACGATCTGTTTGACAGAATCCGTTCCAAGGAAAGAACAATCGAGCTGCTCAACGAAAAACTTGACACTCTGGAAAAATAATCAAACCCCAAGAGGTATCAGCTTTCAACTGATGCCTTTTTTCCTGCCTGTTTATGATGCTATGATAGAGGCATCAGTAACAGGAGAGTATCATGAATGAAATTACTACAGGTGTCCAGATCATCCTGGCACAGCATTGCAACGGAAATGAAAAACCCCGTCTTTTCGGCGGGCAGCTGATGGCGTGGATCGATGTGATCGGCGCGGTAGCCGCAAGAAGATACTGCGGCAAGCCGGTTACCACCGCATGCATTGACAACCTCAGCTTTTTAAGGCCGGCATGGCTCAATGAAATCCTCGTGCAGGAAGCCAGAATCACATGGACCGGAAGAACCTCCATGGAAGTGCGTGTGGATTCCTATGTGGAGGAAAACGGCAAAAGAGAGTTGGTCAACAGGGCGTATCTTGTCTATGTGGCACTGGATGAAAACGAAAAGCCTTCCCCGGTACCGGAATTCTTCCCGCAGAATGAAGAAGAGGAAACAGAATACGCAGCTGCTGTGGAACGCAAGATCATGCGCATGCAGGAAGGCAGCGAAAAGAAATAATGATGTGAAAAAGGGAGGCGGGAGTTTATGGCAAAGTTTGAAAGAACAATCCGTACAGACATTCATGCGCTTGCGGCATGGACCGAGCATATCATCCTGGAAAACAGTATGTCCGCATCTCTTGAGGACACCAGCGATTTTGTCAGCGGGAGTGCTGTCTGCTGTGTGCGTGTATTTGAAAGATACAGCTATCTCGGCCAAAACAGAGTCTCTCTCAGTGTGACATTCTTTGACGGAGGAGACGGAAATGTGCATATTTCGGCAATCGCTTCCGGCGGTTCGCAGGCAGTGATGTTTAAAATCAATACATTCGGGGAAGAAAACTTCCTTGAAGAATACCGCAGCGCCTTAAACCGGTATCAGCCGTAAAAGAAAAAGAACAGCTCATCAGCTGTTCTCATCACGGAAAGAATAGACGCATCCGCAGTAATTCTGTTTATAGAGATCATAGGCATCGCAGATGGCATTGGATTTGACCTGGCCGTCTGCTTTTTTAAAATCACTGGTGAAATATTTCGTGCGGCTGTATTTTTCACCCAGCTTCAGACCGATCTCATTGAGCTTCTGGGAATCCTTCTGCCTTGAGAAGGTCATGACAGTTGTGAAATAGTCAAAGCCATGTGCATCGGCATAGGCAAATGCTTCATCCATCCGCTTTTCATAGCAGCCGAAGCATCTTTTCCATCCTTCCGGATCATCTTTCCGTTCAGACAGATATTTCATATAGTCTTCGCCGGTATATTCCGTGACAATGAGCGGAATCGAATCATTCCATCGTTCATGGATATAGCGCTTCAGTTCACTCAGTCTGTGCTCCCACTCCTCTTTAGGCCATATATTCGGATTGTTGTAAATCAATGTGACATCAAATGCGTCACTCAGAAAATCCATCGGCCAGCATGCGCATACCACACAGCAGGCATGAAGAAGGATTTTCGGTTTCCTGTCCGGAAACTTCTGCTCAAATGTGCCGATCTCCTTTAAAGCTTCCTTATGCCAGTTTGTTTTAAAGGATGATTTCCTGCCCCGCACATAGGCGGCATATTCTTCAAAATCATTCATTTGTGATCAACATGCAGTCGCCGAAGGAGAAGAAACGGTATTTTTCTTCGACCGCGTGGCGGTATGCTTCAAAAGTCAGATCGTAGCCGGCAAAGGACGCAATCATCATGATCAGGGTGGACTTGGGCAGATGGAAGTTTGTGATCATGCAGTCAATCGTATGCCATTCATATCCCGGGTAAATAAACAGCTGGGTGGCACCTGTGCATTCTTCAAATCTTCCGAAGCGGTTCCATACCGATTCCAGTGTTCTGACCGATGTGGTACCGACCGCAATGATTCTTCTGCCTTCTGCTTTTGCCTTGTTTAAAAGATCAGCAGTTTCCTTTGACATCATATAGACTTCCGAATGCATCTGATGGTCGGCAATTTCTTCGGTATCCATCGGCCGGAATGTGCCAAGACCCACATGCAGGGTGACTTCGGCAATCTCAACGCCTTTGGCTCTGATTTCATCAAAGAATTCAGGCGTGAAGTGCAGGCCGGCAGTCGGAGCTGCCGCTGAGCCTCTTACTTTTGCGTAAACCGTCTGATAGCGTTCGGGATCATCGAGTTTTTCGCGGATGTAGGGAGGAAGGGGGACATTGCCCAGTTCATCGAGGATTTCATTGAAAATGCCGTCATACAGCATCTTCATATTGCGGATGCCTTTTTCTCCGATCGCGGTGCATTTCGCTTTCAGTCTTCCGTCATGGAAGGAAATCACAGTTCCGATCTTGATGACTTTCGCATTTCCCGCCAGACATTCCCAGACATCGTCTTCCATCTGTTTGAGCAGAAGAAGCTCGACATGGGCGCCGGTTTCTTCTTTTGTGCCGAAGAGTCTTGCCGGAATGACGCGTGTGTTGTTGCGGACAATCACATCGCCCGGTTTCAGATATTCCAGCAGGTCACGGAAACTGCGGTCTTCATAGGTATTGAAATTCTTATGAATGACCATCATCCTTGATGCGGTTCTGTCTTTGAGCGGCGTCTGGGCAATCAGCTCCTTGGGCAGTTCATAATCAAAGTCGCTTGTTTTTGTATATTTCATCAGAAGCCTCTTTCATCAAATTTCATTTCTGCCAGCGTCTCAGCCATGAAATCGCCGAAGCGGTCGGCCTTGATTGCGCGTCTTGCGTCTTCCATGAGCTTGACAAGGAAGCGTGTATTGTGGATGGACAGCAGTCTTGTGCCGAAACCTTCATCCGTACGGTTGAGATGGTTGAGATATGCTCTTGTATAATTTCTGCAGCAGTAGCAGTCGCATAACGGATCAAGCGGTGTGAAATCTTCCTTGTACTTTGCCTTGCGGATATTGATTCTGCCTTCATGGGTCATCAGTGTTCCGTGTCTTGCAAGTCTTGTCGGCAGGACGCAGTCGCACATATCGATATTCATCGCAACCGCCTGCAGCAGATCGTTGACCGCACCGACACCCATCAGGTATCTCGCTTTGTCAAACGGCAGTTTTTCCTGGCTCCATTTCACCATGCGGTTGAATGTTTCCTTATCCTCACCGACGGATGTTCCGCCGATGGCATAGCCCGGAAAGTCCATTTCCACAAGCTTTTCAGCACAGTAAAGACGCAGATCTTCATAATCGCCGCCCTGGACAATGCCGAAGATAGCCTGCTCATCCGGTCTTTCATTTGCGGCTTTGCCGCGTTCCGCCCATCTCAGGGTTCTTAACATGGAATCCTTTGCGTATTCATAGGAAGCCGGATAGGGAATGCATTCATCGAATGACATCATGATATCGGCACCGATCGCATTCTGGATCTGGATGGATTTTTCAGGTGAAAGAAACAGCATGTCGCCGTTGAGAACATTCTTGAAGGTGACGCCTTCTTCGGAAATCTTTCTGGTATCAGCGAGTGAGAATACCTGGAAGCCTCCCGAGTCTGTCAGCATCGGTCCTTTGTAATTCATGAATTTATGTACACCGCCTGCCTTGCGCATGACTTCTTCACCGGGTCTTAACCACAGGTGATAGGTATTGGCAAGCACCACGCCGGCGCCAAGATCATAGAGTTCTTCCGGAGAAAGGAACTTGACGGTTGCCTGGGTGCCGACCGGCATGAACATCGGCGTTTCCACATCGCCATGAGGTGTATGCAGGATGCCGGTACGCGCTCCTGATTGTCTGCACACATGGGTGATTTCAAAAGTTACTGGATTCATAAAACCTCGCTTTCGCTCAAACAGTATAGCAGAGATTTGTGAGAATTGAACGGGTGCGGGATCCGCCTTGAAGAATGAAGCGTGCCGAAATGAAAAAAGAGAATGTTTTTGTTTAAGAAACAGGCTTTTGAAAGGGGCTTCCGGCAGCAGGGTGCGGAAGTTTCCTGTTCGGTCCCGTATACGGGAAGTGCTATAATCAAATTGTATGAAATCGCAGACAATCCGAAAAAGAAATATTCCTTCCGACATCAATGTCGCAAGAAGGGTCCAGCTCAAGCCGACCGTTGCGTTGGTGCTGCTGATGTTAACCGGCATGGTTCTGGTCGCCGCAAGACCTTACCTGATGGTATCCGGTCTTATGATGAGCATGCTGGGGGCTTTCTGTCTGTTTGTCATGCCGGATGGCATCCTGTGCGATTTCACAAAGGATTATCTGATTCTCTACAACCGCAGCAGCGTTGACTGCATGCTGGTGTATTGGGATGAGATTGTCGACTGGAAATATGAATGGCATCCCAATTCCGATTACCTGATTATTTCCCTGGTCGACGGAAGCAGTGAAACCCTGGAAGTCTATTCCAAGAATATCTGCAGATATATGAGAGTCTATGCGGCCGAAAAGGAAATCCGCACAAAGGCAAGGAGGCTGTGATGGCAGAAAAACTGGTAAATCCCGAAGCAGTGGCATTATGCAGGGAAGCGATGCTGTGCGAAAGAGACTACGACGATCTGAGCCTGATTTTTGATATGTTCGGCGACAGCACCAGACTGAAAATCATGAGCGCTCTGTTTACCCATGAATTATGCGTCACGGACCTTGCGGCGCTTCTGGAAATGAGCACAAGCGCCGTCAGCCACCAGCTTGCCTCACTGAAGAAGACAAAGCTTGTCTCAACCCGCAAGATCGGAAAGATGGTTTATTACTCAATGGCGGATGAACATATTGAAAATATTTACCGGATGGCATATGAACATATCAAGGAGTAAAGCGTGAAACTGACAGCGATCGATTTTGAAACTGCCAATTCCAATCCTGCCAGTGTCTGCGCAGTCGGCATCTCGGTCATGGAGGATGGGGCAGTGGAAGAAAAATATTATTCCCTGATCCGTCCGGAAGAAAATGTTTCCTGGTTTTCCAGAATGAACATTTCCGTTCACGGCATCTATCCCGAAGAGGTCACGGACGCGCCGGATTTCAGGGCTGTGTATCATGAAATGGCACCGTATTTTGAAGATGCCGTCGTGATTGCACATAACGCCCGCTTTGATATGGGATGCCTGAAAGCCGCATGCCTGAACACCGGCATTGCCGTTCCGCATCTGCACTATTTTGATACTGTGGAACTCAGCCGGAAGGTCTTCCGCTCATTGCCCAGGCACCGTCTCAATGACCTCTGCGATTATCTTGGCGTGGAGCTGAATCATCATAACGCGCTTTCGGATTCCTATGGCTGTCTGATGATTGCGGTATCAGCGATGAATCTGACCGGCGTCTATGATCCTGAAGAGCTGTGCAGTGTATGCAATATCCGCATGAAAGAGTTGTGAAAATCAAGGAAAGATGCGAAAATATCGCAGTTATGAGATAATAACACAGATACCTGAAGAAAACAGGAGGATACCACATGGCTACAAACTATGAAATCCTGATGAACCTATCACAGAAGCAGATGGCGGCATTTATCCGCTCGCTTGTAAACAAGGATGTCTCCCGCTATATCGACTGGGCATCCTGGCTGAATTCGGAAGATCCCGATCCTTCCTATATCGGCGAAGAAGCTTTCGTCAGAAGGGGAGATATCGAAATTCCATGCCGCTTCCTGGAAGAAGGAGATGAAAACGGCGACCGTACAAGAACCGTATTCTTCCTTCTGGATAAAGGCGGAATCAGCCGTGAGAGCTATCCCGCGCATCTGGTCAGAAAAGCATCCGAAAGCATCTATCCCTCCGCGCCGTTAATCGAGCTGAGCGAAGAAGAGCTGCGCGAAGCTGCGGAAGAGAATGATTCCATTACGGAAGAAATTCTGGCTGAAGCGGAAGCGGAAGAACAGGCACTTGATGATCTGATCAATGAGTCTATTTCCCTGGAAGCGGATGATGAACTTCTTCTGAATCCGGAACCTGCAGAAGAAATTCCGGAACCGGAGCCTGCATATACAGGCACGCAGGATGCGGAAGAAGAATTTGCGGAAGAAGAAGCAGAGACAGAAGAACCGACTGTTGAATATGAAGAGCAGCCGGAAGAAGAACCTGTCTTCGATGAAGAGGATGATGAAATCCCCGATCTTGATTTTGAAGAGGACGAAGACATCGCCGATCCGGAAATCTTCGCGGAAGAAAAAGAAGAAGTGCAGGAGCCGGAACCGGAGACTGAAGAAACATTCACCTTCGATGAGGAAGAGGAAGAAATTCCGGACTTCTCCCTTGAGGAAGAAGAAAAGGAACAGGCCGCGGAGCGCGCTGTACCTGTGATGTCGCTGGATCAGCTGCTGTTCGGCGACAATGATGATGATGATGAAGTCCCGCCGGAAGATGAAGCAGTGCTGCCGGTAAAGACTGAAGAACCGCAGACAGAGCCGGAAGAGATCGAAGAAGAAACAGTGACAGAACCTGAACCGGAGCCTGAAGAAAAGCTGAGTGTTCTGGATGATGATGAAGATGAGATCTGGAAAGATCTTGAATCGCAGATTCAGGCCGCTGACAGAGCGGAAGAGGAAGCGACCAATTCACTTCGCTTTGATGATCTCTGGTCCGTATCCCCGCATGATATGAAAACCGAAGAACAGCCTGCTGCAGAAGAACCGCAGGAGCCTGAAGAAGAAAGCATATTCGAAGATGACGATGACGATGAAGGAAATGAATTCTTCAGCCGCGGCAGAATCGAAATGCTGAAGGAAGAGCTCTTCGATGATGATGAGGAACCACCTCTGCATACCGGCGATCTGGTATTCCGTGAAACCACCGCAATCGAAGTTCCGCGTTCCATGGTGAAAAAGAAGGAACCCGAAGCAGAACCTGTATTTGATACAGAACCTGCTGATTTCACTGTCCCGAAAGCGGAAGAGCCCAAAGGCCCGAAGCACGCAGAGCCGGACTTTGAACTGGGACCGGAAGATGATGCCGATACCTTCTTCGACCGCTTAATGAAACTGAGCGAAGAAGACGGGGAAGAGGAAGAAGATACACAGGATGGAATCCTGGCGGCGACTTCCGAATTCCGGAATCTGAAATATGATGAACCGGAAGATATGGATGAGCTGGAAGAAGATGAATTCCGCTCCGCCGGATTCAAGAGATTCCTTTCCGACATCAAGCGGGAATCGATGCTGTATGATCCGGATGATCCCGAAGATCAGGAACTGCCGACCATTGCCTTCTCGGCAATGAGCGAAGACGACAAAAACAATCTCTTCTGAAATGCATAAAAGCAGAATGAAAATTCTGCTTTTTTGTTTCATAAACAATGAAAGTAATTACAAAGTGTCGCCGTGTTTGGTTTACATCGGCAACCGCAGATAGTATAATTGAACCACTTGAGAAAGGTTGTTAGAGTTATTAGTAATTATGGCACAGTATGAGAACAATGCATATTTCTGGCAGAAGGTTGACACACTGTTCTTATCAAGTGAGATCAATCTGAACCGCAAAAAAGGAGATGTGCATCCTGTATTCAAAAATCTGATTTACCCGACGGATTACGGTCATATTTCCGATACGAAGAGTGTGACAAGCGAAGGTGTTTCCGTTTATGCAGGCAGCGGCGACCGTTCCAAAATCACCGCTCTGGTGATCGCGGCGGATATCCTCGCAAAGGAACTGGATGTCAAAATGCTGATCGGATGCACCGAGCAGGAAGTTGAAGAAGTTCTCCGCTTTCTGAATCAGACCGATCTGCAGAAGACGGTTCTGATCCGCAGGGGAAATGATATTCCTGCCTGGAGTTTTTCGGATAATTAATCCGGCAGCAGATTCACAACATGACTGAAAAGAAGCGCGTGATCAAGGAAGCGCGCTTTTTCAATATCCAAAAAAAGCAGAGCTTTATGCGCTCTGCTTCGGGATGCCGTTGAAATTCAGACTGAAATCTTCATCGCTGCGGTTTTTCAGCAGCTTCTGTGCTTTGAGAACTGCCTTTCCGTATAATTCCGGGAAGGAATCGGAAATGGTTTTTGTTTCATCATAATTCAGCGGATAGGCGACGTGATCAAGATTGATGACCTGCGGATCGCCTTTGTCCACTAACATGATGCCGCTGATTGCCGGCGGCATTTTCAATGCCTTTTCCAGAAGGATGATTGTTTTGAATGTGACTTTGCGGGGATACAGGACGCCGTTGTAGAAACCTGTATCGCGTACAGAAGCCGCGACATCCTTTGCGGAAATATCCAGATCAAAGACTTCCTTAAACATCGCGTGGTACATTTCGCCAAGCTTCGCGGCGCATTTCGCATCCACTTTCAGATATTTGTTGACATCATAGGATTTGATATTTCTGCCTCTTTGATGCAGAACCCATACATCAATGTCGCCCTCCATTGCCACATGGGCAGCGCCTTCATGAAGGTCTGCTTCCTTATGTCTGTGATGGGCAACGGCATTGATCAGAGGATGGGCAGTGGAATCCAGTGCGTAATGGCAGAGGAATCCCATATAATAGCTGATCAGATCGGGATCGTCCCCGACCCAGTGCTCAAAGAATGTCATGAATTCAGGCACTTTCGCGTTATGCATCAGATTGCCGTATTTGTGCAGAGACCCCAGCAATACGCTTGCCCTGTGGAAAAACAGCATATCGGGTCCCTGGGAGCCGAGCCAGAACATCTGCCTGTTGGTGATTCGGCGGCGGATTTCATCGTCGGATGTACGGTAAACGTCTTTGGCAAATTCTACATGTGTGGTTGCTGCAGGCATAATGATTTCCTCTACTTTTGCTTATGCTTATTTACTGGAACAGATAGGTGCCGATGCGTACCATGTTCGATCCGCATTCCAGCGCGATTCTGTAATCATCGCTCATTCCCATCGAAAGGATCTGAATCACTTCCTCACCGAATTCCTTCTGCAGGGAAAGATACAGCTCATGAGCCTGTTCAAAGACTTCTCTGATCCGGTTTTCATCATCGGTATGGGGTCCCATTGCCATGATGCCTTCGACTTTCAGATGTTCATATTTCATGACTTCCTGAATGAAGCTCTTTGCCTGATCTGCAGAAAGACCGGTTTTATTGGTATCTTCTTCCGCAAGATGAAATTCGCAGAGCACAGGCATCACAATACCGGCTTTGGCCGCTTCCTTTTCAATGACAGCCGCAAGTTCAATGGAATCCAGCGACTGGATCCGCTTTGCGATGCGGATGATGTCCTTGACTTTGTTTTTCTGCAGATGGCCGATAAACTGCCATGCAATATCATCGGGAAGTTCAGCAGCACGCTGCTTCAGAGCCTGGGCACGGTTTTCCGCAAAGATTCTTTCTCCGGCTTCATAAAGACCCATGATTTCATCCACGGATCTGTTTTTGGTTACGGCGCAGAGAACAGCCTGATCCCCGATATCCTTTTTTACGGTTTCGTAATGTTCCTTAATCATGTGCCCATTATACCACTGTGAAAATGGAGCGTGTCAGGAATGCATGAAAAAAAAGCTGTGAGAAGGGAATCTCACAGCAGTCCATGCATTTATGCCTGTTTCTTTTTTTCAATGAGTTTCAGCGGCAGGGGATCCTGCGGAATGATCAGTCTCTGCTTGACGAGTGTCGGTATCAGCATATTGAACAGCGCAACAAGCGCGATGATCTCAAAGGGCAGCAGGATCGAATTCTTTACGAGCGATTGGGCTGCGTAATACATATATCCTTTTGACAGCATCATCGCCGACCATAATGATCCAAGCCCGACATTGATTCCGTAATTGCATACGGTTTTGGCAAGCGCAAGCCTGAGAATCGTGATCTTTCTCTGATAGAGAAACAGCGCGTATGTCATCACCCCGAGAATCGCGGACAGGGTATAGCCCGGGAAAAAGGAATATCCTCTTGAATTCATCATATAGCCGACCACATCGGTGACGGCACCGGAGACAATCGCGGCCGCGGGACCGATGATTGCACCTTCGACGGATGTAAACAGGAAGGACGGGGAGACATACAGGTTTTCGGAAACACGGATGGAGACGAATGAGGCGGCGACCTTGACGGCCACGAACAGGCCGATGATCGCGAGGTACTTTGTTTCTTTCAGCTTTTTCGCTGAAGACTGCCAGTAGCTTTTAGAAAAAATCATAAAAACCTCCTTTCTTCATCCATTTCTGTGAAGAAAGAAGGCTCATTCACATCAATGGGATCAATCAGTCAACCGCAAGCAATGCTTTTCGTCCGTGAGTTCCCTGATTCTCACAGCACTTAACGCTGGCTGATATCCTAAAGATAGCATACCGCCGTTTCATGTCAAGGCCTATGCGTGCTACAATACACACATATGGAAATACTCGCAGTCACCTGCCAAAGTGCAGACAATATCAAAGATATTCATAAAGCCGGAGCCGATGAAGCAGTCTTTGCCTTAAAGGACGGATGTTTCAGCGCGCTCGCCGGTTTTTCAAAAGAAGAACTCAAAGAACTGATTTCTTTAACCCATGAAGAAGGAATGCGCTTTTCGGTTCTGATGAACCGTCTGTTTCATGAAGATATGATCAAAGAAGCACAGGAAACCATGATGGAACTGATTCATGCCGGCGCAGACGCGGTTCTTTTCGCAGATCTGGGATTAATGAAAAAGGCAATAGAGGAAGGCGTGACGGACCGTTTGATCTATCAGCCTGAAACATTGATGACATCCACCCCGGAAGCCGAAGTCTATGACGCGCTCGGTTTACAGGCAGTGATGATTTCTTCTCTTCTTACAGAAGGGGAGATTGAAGAAATCGCGAAAGCTGTAAAGCAGACCGGCGTTAGCGTCCACGGCTATCAGCTGATGAGTGTCAGCGCAAGAAAACTGCTGTCAGCCTACAGCGCCGTCAGCGGCCGTGAATCTCTGAAAAACAGAAACGGATTATATTTAAGAGAAGAAAAGCGAAATGAATTCATGCCGGTGTATGAAAATGATTACTGCGCATTGATCTATACCGATTATATTCTTGAATCCTTTGATCAGCTTGAACGCTTTCAGAAAGCCGGCGTGCAGAGATTCCAGGCGGACTCCTGGAATATCAGTCCTGACAGTCTGAATGACGCATTGAGAATTTACAGAAACATTCTGGATGGAAAAGACGCTTCTTCATTGATTCAGGAATACAGGAAGAAATATGCGGATCTGCCGATATCAGAAGGCTATTACAGCAGCAGGACGGTGAAATGATGATGAAGAAAGCAGAACTGCTGGCTCCGGCGGGAGATCTTGCAAGGGCGAAAACAGCGATCCGCTACGGCGCTGACGCTGTATATCTCGGCGGCAGATCGTTTTCCCTGCGCTCGCGTGCATCCAATTTTTCAATGGAAGATATCAAAGAAGTCTGCGCATTCGCAAAGGAATACGGATGCGCTGTTCATGTGACAGTCAATATGATTCCCCATGATGAAGATTTTGAGGGACTCAAGGAATATCTGATTGCGCTTCAGGAGTATGGCGTCAAGGCGATTATCTGCGCAAGCGCCGCCATTATGAAAATCTGCCGCGAATGCGCGCCGAAGCTTGAAATCCACTGCAGCACACAGATGTCAGTGACCAACAGTGAAGGTGCGGCTTTGATGCATGATGTATTCGGGGCTGACCGGGTTGTGCTGGCAAGAGAATGCACAATGGAGGAAGTAAAGAAGATCACCGCTGTTTCCAAAGCGGAAACAGAAGCGTTTATCCATGGCGGCATGTGCGTCAACTATTCCGGCAGATGCACATTAAGCAACCGCATGACGCTGCGCGATGCCAACAGAGGAGGATGCGCGCAGAGCTGCCGCTGGCAGTATCATCTTTATGACGGCAGTGAAGAGATCACGGATGATCCGCTGTTTACAGCCGGCTCACGCGATCTGTTTGCGGCGGATCAGATTTATGATCTGATGGCGGCCGGCGTCAGTTCCCTCAAGATTGAAGGGCGAATGAAAACCGAATACTATATCGCTTCGATTGTCAGCGCCTACCGCAGACTGATTGATGAAATTGCTGAAAATGACGGACCGTTAAGCGAAGAAAGAATGGCATACCACCGTAAGGAAATCCTGCGCGGAGAAAACCGGGAAACATGGTCAGGCTTCTATGAAGAAAAGGCTGAAGAGAATTCGCTGATCTACCATCCCAATTCCGATGCCAATGTCAATCACGATTTCCTCGGCACAGTTGTTTCCTATGATCCAATCAGTCAGACTGCCGTGATTGAGACAAGAAATCCGTTTTCTGTAAATGAGGAATTTGAAATCCTTTCCCCGCGAAAAGAAAACAGAATCATGAAAGTAACATGGATCCGCAATGAGGAAGGGGAATATCTGGAACGCTCAAAAACGCCGATGGCGCATCTGACTGTTCCTGCTCCGTTTGAAATGAAAAAAGAAGATATTGTAAGGAGGGCAGGATGATTCTTGAAGGAAATGTCAGCGTCAAGGCTGCGGTAATGGGTGAGAAACGAAAAGTGAACCGGATCATCGCCGACCGCACCAAACATGATAAGGACACAATGTGGATTCTGCACCGGGCAGAAGAAAAAGGCATTGAGATCATCCGGACAGACCGTGAAGAAATCGATCAGGCAGCCAGCGGGAAAACCCATGGCGGACTGATTGCGGAAGCGGAAGGAAGAATGTATCAGTCTTCTCAAGATGTTCTCAAAAAGAAAAATCCGTTCTTCGCAATTGTCGAAGGCGTGGAGGATCCGTTCAATCTTGGATATGTCATCCGTTCCTTATACGCTTCAGGCTGCGACGGCCTGTTTGTCGACCGCAGAAACTGGCTGAATGCCGAACCGGTGATTCTGAAATCCAGTGCCGGCGCGTTTGAATATCTCGACATCGTGATGAGCGATGACATGAGCGAAGAAGTCAGGAAAATGAAAAAAGCCGGGATCCGTACATTGGCCGCAATGCGAAAAGACGCATTGGTTTATACAGAAGCAGATCTGAAGCGGCCGCTCATGATCGCAGTGGGCGGGGAGATGAGAGGACTTTCCTCATCGGTTCTTAAAGAAATTGAATCCAATATCTATATACCTTATGCAAATGATTTCAGGGCGGCGCTCAATGCGTCAGCCGCAGTCAGCGTACTGAGCTTTGAAGTCATGCGTCAGAACGGGATTTAAAAAAGCGGAGCGATCCGCTTTTCTTAATCCTTGATTCCCATTGTCAGCAGCCAGGTTTCCAGCTTGAACTTTCCGATCTGTCCGTTTAATAACAATCCTTCCGTAACCTTTGCGCTTGCCGGCAATAATGCCTTCAGGTCTTCAGCAGCACTGCCCATGCCGCCGCCCATGGATGTCGCAAAGGGAATGACGGTTTTGTTTTCAAAATCATTGTTTTCCGCAAAGGAAGCGATGATGCGCGGGAAGGTATCAAACCATACAGGGAAGCCGATAAAGATCTGCTCATAGGAACTGAGATCAGTTTTTTCTTCTTCAAGAGCGGGACGGATGGAAGGATCTTTTCCTTCTCTGGCGCTTCTTGAATCCGGATCTTCCCAGCTGAGATCTTCTTTTGTATAAGGGTTCAGCGGCTTGATCTCATAAAGATCGGCCTTGAGAATGTCCGCCAGCTCCCTGGCGGTGAAGCGGGTTTCTTTTCCTGCTGAAAAGTATGCGACCAGTTTCTTTGTCATAATGTCTCCTTCAGATTCTTAAATACCGCATTCTGCGCAATCGGTCCCCAGTGCTTCAGAATCAATGAACGGAATTCATCGGCAGTGACAATTCCGTTGCAGGAAAGCAGTTCATAATCGACATGATAGAAATAATAGCCGGTTCCTGTTTCTTCAAAGCCGTTATGAAGATAGAACTGTTTTCTGGAAACACGCTCTTCATAATTGTCAGCTGAGGGATCAATGACTTCAATGTCGATGACAATCTTGTGATTCTTCCATATTTCCTGAATCATATGAAGAATTGCAGTGCCATAGCCTCTCGAACGCAGTTTTTCTTCCACAGCCAGATACCCGAGATATACGAGATTTTCATGAAGAAACAGATATGCCATCCCGACAGGGGTCTCGGCTTCATAGAAAATATTCATGATATGGGATTCATCAAGCTGATGAAACAGCCGGTGCCAGGGAATGCGTTCATCATCCGGAAAACTGCTGTTGTACAGACGGCGGATCTCATCAATCTCCTTCAGATCAGCCGATGCGGTTTTGATTGTAAGCATGCGATTACCTTTGACCTCTTTGCGCAGAGTGTATTTTCCTCTGCCTCCATTATGACAGAAACAGCTGAATGTTCGTGTATAATATTTTGGAAGATAAATAAGGAGGACTGCTATGATCTGCCTGAAATGCCGTGCGGAAATCGAAGATCTTTCGATGTACTGCCCAAGATGCGGAGCTCCGCAGTTTGCATATAAACCGGAAGAGGAAATCACACTGGAACTGACTGACCCTATGAAATCAAAAGTCATTCTTCTTGAGGCAGGAAATCTGACTGCCGCTCTTTCAGGACTGAAGGAAATCACAGGTCTTCCGATTCCTGAACTCAGGAACCGTTTAAAAGAGCTTCCTGCTGTTCTCTTTGATCATCTTTCGGAAGAGGAAGCGGAAGAAAAGGCAAAGCAGCTGAATGAAGCCGGTCTGAAAGCAGAAGCGGACCATGGGAAAAAGGAAGCTGTTTCAATTGAGGAAGAATCAACAGTATGGAACGAATCGAATCTCTGAGCAATGCCAGAGTCAAAAAATGGACATCCCTTCATACGAAAAAAGGCCGCGATGAAACCGGCCTGTTTCTTGTGGAAGGGGAACATCTCATCCAGGAAGCACTGAAAGCCGGAATTCTTGAAACACTGATCATTGATGAAGACAATCCGTTTGATTTTGACCGTGTGATTTCCGTCACTCCGGCAATTATGAAAAAGATATCGCAGAATGTTTCTGCCGTGCACCTGATCGGTGTATGCAGAAGAACGGAACCGGAAGTAAAGGAACCTGAGCGTGTCATTATTCTCGACGGCGTGCAGGATCCGGGAAATGCCGGGACGATGATCCGCACTGCTGTTTCCTTCGGCTTTGACGCAGTTTACTGTTCCTATGATTCCTGCGATCTCTTCAATGACAAAACTATCCGCTCCACCCAGGGCGCGCTGTTTCATATCCCGGTTCTGCGCTGCGAACCGCTGGATCTGATTCATTCACTGCGGAATGACGGATTCAAAGTCATCGCCACAACCCTTGAACATTCAAAAACAATGAAGGATATTCCAAATGCAGGAAAGCTTGCCTTTGTGTTCGGCAATGAAGGAAAGGGCGTACGCAAAGAAGTGCAGGAAGCAGCGGATGAGAGGCTGCGGATTGAGATGGAAGGCTTTGAATCGCTCAATGTGGCGGTGGCAGCCGGCATTGTCATGTATCACTATCAGAGGAATTTATGATCCGCAATATCGTATTTGACATGGGCGGTGTGCTGATGAGCTGGAACCCGCAGAAGCTTCTTGATGAAAGAGAACTCAATGAAGAAGAAAAGAAGCTGATCATGCGGGAACTGTTTCATGAAACTGAATGGCTGGCATTGGATGAAGGAACCGTCAGCGAGCAGCAGGCATATGACGCAGTCAGCGCAAGACTGCCTGAAAACCTTCACAGCTGTGTACATGAACTCATATTCGGCTGGTGGAAGGAACCGTTTGAGAATAAAGAAGGAATGGAAGAACTGATCAGCTCTCTGCATCAAAGCGGATATCGCATTTATCTTCTTTCCAATGCGAGCATCCGCCAGGCGGAATACTTCCACAGACTGCCGGGCAGTCAGTATTTTGAAGGACGGATGACATCGGCTGAAGAAAAGATCATCAAGCCGCAGAAGGATATCTTTGAACTGTTTCTGAAACGGTTTGATTTAAAAGCGGAGGAATGTCTTTTTATCGATGATTCCAATGCCAATGTCTTTGCGGCTTCAATGTGCGGCATGGACGGGATTGTCTATCACGATGACACACCGCTTCTGATTGAACGGTTAAAGGAAAAAGGAATTCATTTTGAGTAAAGAGGAATGAATCAGAATGAAAGAGGAAAATGAAAATCAGAAGATGAACGGAATGCTTGTGTTCCAGTCGGATTTCGGACTTTCGGACGGGGCAGTCGCCGCAATGTACGGCGTCGCGCTGTGCGTTGATGAAAATCTCAGGATTTACAATCTGACACATGACATTCCGCCGTTTGACACATTTGAAGCATCCTACCGGCTGCTGCAGGCAGTGCCTTTCTGGCCGGCCGGCACGATCTTTGTGTCGGTTGTCGAGCCCGGCGTGGGATCCCAGAGACGCTGCATCGTCGCAAAAAGCGCAAAGGGTCAGTTTATCGTGACGCCGGACAACGGCACGCTTTCACACCTCGCAAGAGCGATCGGCATCGAAAGCGCAAGAATCATCCGTGAAGACATCGGAAGAAGAGAAGGCAGCCAATGGTCCGCCACATTCCATGGACGCGATATCTTCGCCTACAGCGCCGCGCTGCTGGCAGGCGGAAAAGTCACATATGATGAAATCGGTGAAGCTGTCGATCCTTCTCAGCTTGTGATGATGGAAGGCATGTATCCTGAATTTACAGAAGGAGAGATCCGCGGAACGATCGAAACACTCGATGTGCGGTTCGGAAGTCTGTGGACAAATATTTCATCTGAATTTTTTGAAAAGCTTCATGTGCTTCCCGGAGAGGATGTGGATGTTTCGGTATATAAAGGAAAAACAAGGGTCTACCATTCCTTTGTGCCTTTCGGTAAAACATTTTCCGATGTGGAAGTCGGCGAACCGCTTCTTTATGTCAATTCGATGCATCATATCGGTGTCGCAATCAACCAGGGCAATTTTGCCGGGGCATACAATATCGGAACCCGCGATCCATGGCGGGTGGTATTCAAAAAGAAAAACTGAGCATGGATATGCCCAGTCAGAGAACTCACTGATCGCAGCGGGTTCTTTTTTAAATCTTTTCTTTGACAAAGATGGCGTAACTCGGGGAGAAAGTGATCATGACGCTTTCCTGATTGAAGAAGGCACAGAGATCCTTCGCAATTTCCATGACAGTTTCTTCTTCGACATTCAGCAGGGTAAGGGTCAGGGTGTTTTCTTCGGTATAGCGGCCGTCCTCATGGAAGTAGCCGCCGTTGATCACCTGGACCGAGAATGCCACACGGTAGCTGCGGCATACATTTTTTAAAATCGAAAGATATTTATCCGTGGAGAATTTCTGTACACCGGTTTCAGAATCATTGAGTCCGATGTAGATACATGTCTGATTTGTCTGCAGATTCATATGCGTTTCCTCCTTCAGAAACCTGATTCTTTGGAAAGTATGGCGTCGATGATGGCCTTGCCTGCTGTGAAGTTGTTTTTCATGGATGTCTCAAAGAGATCTGCCGCATGATGGCCGAGATCATAATCGGCTGCCGCGGTGATGATACAGACATCTCCCATCACGGCATAGCCGGTGCTTCCGCCCGCGCATCCGACAGACATCACATAGGTATCGGAAAAAGCAAAACGCTCATCTGCCAGAAGCGCTGCTGTATGCATGGAAGATGAGACTTTTCCTTCTCCCGTCACACACAATGCCACGCCGTCCTTTACATACAGAGCGACATCTTCGCCAAGACCCTGTACGGTATATTCCTCGCTGCCGTCCATATATTCCTCATAATAAAACTGTGCTTCTCCCGGCGCGTCGCCGCTCATTTCATCGATTTCAAATTTCGGCAGGATCAATACCTTAACCGGAATCTGACTGTTTCCGGAAGCTTCCTGCCTGCAGCCTGCCATACTGAGCGCAAGCACAGACGCACAGAAGATTTTTGTATAACTGCTGTCCGTGTAAAACCTCTTTCTTCTCAGAAGAACGAAATTATCATACATGGAATTGGTTTCTCTTACAAAGCAATCAATGAAAAAAGCTCCGCTCAGGGAGCTTTTTAGAGGGGAGAAAGGGTTTGGAATCAGCGGTGAACGTATTTGATCACTTCGCCGCTCCATGACTTCGTCAGGATTTCCTGCATATCCGCAACCATCGGTACACGCGGGTTGGCAGGGGAGCACTGATCTTCATATGCAAGATAGGAAAGCTTTTCGACTGCATTCATCCAGTCTGTTTCATTGAGATACGGCAGGGAAGAGAAATTCATTGTGATTCCGCAGTCTGTGCCGAGCTGCCATACTGCCTGCGCGAAGGCTTCTACGCCCTGCTCAAGGGATGTGACTTCAAGGCCGATTGCCTTGGCAAGTTCGCAGTATCTTAAGTCAGCGTTATAGAAGCGGTACTTCGGCCATAAGCCCGGTTTTTCCGGCTTGGTGCCGTTGTAGCGGATGGTGTAGGGAAGAAGAATCGCGTTGGCAAGGCCATGGGGTACATGGAATTCAGCGCCGATCTTGTGCGCCATTGAATGGTTCATGCCGAGGAACGCATTGGCAAATGCCATACCTGCCATGCAGGAGGCATTATGCATTTTTTCACGCGCTTCCGGATCATTCTTCCCGTTATGGACAGCACGGGGCAGATAGTCAAAGACCATCTGTACGGCTTTGAGTGCCAGGGCATCGGTATAATCCGAAGCCAGAATGGAAACATATGCTTCCACTGCGTGGGTCAGTACATCCATGCCGGTGTTGGCAGTGATGGAGGAAGGAAGCGTCATTGTCAGTGCCGGATCAATGATCGCGACTGTCGGTGTCAGGGAATAGTCAGTCAGCGGATATTTGATATGGGTTTCCTTATCGGTGATGACCGCAAACGGTGTGACTTCAGAGCCGGTTCCGGATGTGGTCGGAATGCATACAAGGCTTGCTTTTTTGCCGAGTTCGGGATAGCGGAATGCGCGCTTGCGGATGTCCATGAACTTCTGCTTGAGATCATCGAAGTTGACTTCCGGATGTTCGTAATAAAGCCACATGCCTTTGGCTGCGTCCATTGCCGAGCCGCCGCCAAGAGCGATGATGGTGTCAGGCTGGAAGGATTCCATCAGGATCAGACCTTTTTTGACAGTCTGGATGGAAGGATCCGGTTCCACGTCGCAGAACAGTTCATAAGTGACTTTGTTCTGTCTTAAAGCAAGCTGGTCGGTGACTTTCTGCACATAGCCGAGCTGAACCATGGACTGGTCGGTGACGATGAATACCTTTTCCATTTCACGCATGTCCTGGAGATATTCAATGGAGTTCTTTTCGATATAGATCTTGGAAGGGATCTTGAACCACTGCATGTTATTCCTCCTCTCGCCGACTTTCTTGATGTTCAGCAGGTTGATGGTGCTGATGTTGTCGGAAACGCTGTTATGTCCGTACGATCCGCAGCCAAGCGTCAGAGAAGGAATGAAGGAGTTATAGATATTGCCGATGCCGCCGAAGGTGGAAGGGGAATTCCAGATAATGCGGCATGCCTTGATTCTGCGTCCGAATTCACGGACGAGATCTTCATTCTGGGTATGGATTGCGGCGGAGTGGCCGGTGCCGTTGAACATGACCATCGCTTCCGCTTTATCAAGACCGTCCTCAACGCTTTCCGCTTTTAACATGGCAAGAACAGGGGAGAGCTTTTCTCTTGTGAGCGGTTCATTCGGGCCGACTTCGGAACATTCCGCAATGATGATAGAACATTTGGGATCGACTTCAAATCCTGCCTGCTGCGCAATCCAGTATGCGCTCTTGCCGGCAACGGTTCCGTTGAGTCTGGCTTCTTCGCATCCTTTGGAGAATGCTTTGGCGCCGAACATGAATTCTTCCAGCATTGCCTTTTCCTTTTTGTTTACAAAGTGGACATTGTAATGGATGAATTCCGCTTTGACGTCTTCATAGATTTCCTGATCGGCAATGACTGCCTGTTCGGAAGCACATACCATGCCATGGTCGAAGCTCTTGGACATGGCGATGTCGCTGACTGCCTGACGGATGTCGGCAGTTGTTTCAATATAAGCCGGAACATTTCCCGCGCCGACGCCAAGCGCCGGTTTCCCGCAGGAGTAGGCCGCCTTTACCATCGCGTTTCCGCCGGTCGCAAGAATGGTGGAAACTCCCGGATGATTCATGAGTGCGGAAGTCGCTTCCATGCTGGGAGTTTCAATCCACTGGATGCAGTTTTCCGGAGCGCCGGCTTTTAAAGCTGCTTCATAGACAACCTTTGCGGCAGCTGCGGAAGAGTTCTGGGCATTGGGATGGAAGGCGAAGATGATCGGGTTTCTTGTCTTTAAGCAGATGAGAGATTTGAAAATCGCAGTGGATGTGGGATTGGTTACCGGGGTGATACCGGCAATGACACCGACCGGCTCTGCGACATACTTGAGTCCTTTGACCGGATCTTCATCAATGATGCCGACGGTCTTCTGGTTTCTCATATGATTGACAACATATTCGCAGGCAAACAGGTTCTTGGTCGCTTTGTCTTCAAAGACGCCTCTGCCTGTTTCCTCAATCGCAAGCTTTGCCAGTGCGCCATGCTGATCAAGCGCGGCGACAGAACATTTTGCGACGATGTAGTCGATCTTTTCCTGATCAAAGGAAGCGAAGTCATCAAGAGCTTTCAGAGCTTTTTCAACTTTTTCATTTACTTCTGCCTGTGCGGGTGAGACTGCAGTTTCTGTTTCTGCTGCGGATGTTTTCTTTTTCTTTTCAGCCATTGGCACCTCCATGTGAATTATTTCACGTGACTATTGAAACACATCGCATAATGCATGTCAACACTAAATGATAAAAAAATCACAAGTAAGCGTTTTCACCTGTTCTATTATAAGAAGCCTGTATTACGGTGAAGTTTTTCATAACGGAAACTTCATGTTTTCTTCACCTTTGAAACGCATGTTCTTTAGACGGCACCGTTACCCTTTGAATATGCAGAGGAGGTGAACAAATGTGCAATATCACAGCACTTATACCGTCTTACTGCCCCGATGAACGGCTTGTTCATCTGGTGAATGAACTGAATGCGCATAACGTGCGCTGCGTGGCAGTCAATGACGGTTCATCGAAAGAATATGACAGAATCTTTGAACAGCTTCCTGAAGGAACGGCTGTATTGAAACATGAAACCAACAGAGGAAAGGGCGCGGCACTGAAAACAGGCCTGCAGTGGATTGATGAAAATATCCGTGACGGCATCGTGGTGACTGCTGACGGCGATGGACAGCATCTTGTCAGCGACATCCTGAAAACAGCAGAAGCCGCAGAAAATCACAAAGGCGCGCTGGTGCTCGGTGTCCGTGATTTCGATGAAGAAGGGGTACCGGCCAGAAGCCGCTTCGGCAATCATCTGACCGAACGCATCTTCTTTATGATGACAGGCGAGCATATCACCGATACCCAGACCGGCTTACGGGCATTTCACAGCTCCCTGATCTCGCAGCTTCTTGAAACAAAGGGAGAGCGCTATGAATATGAAATGAATATCCTGCTGGAATGTATCAGGAAGAAAACTGAAATTGTGCAGATCCCGATTGAAACGGTTTATGAAGGAAACAACGAAGTATCCCATTTCCATGTGATCCGCGATTCTTTGAGGATCTATTCCAGGCTGCTGAAATTCTCATTTTCTTCGCTTGCGTCATTTCTGATTGACACGTTTCTCTTTGCGGTACTGAACGCGCTGTTCAGCTTTGCGGGAGGCATGGCGGCAGCCAATGTGCTGGCAAGAATCTGTTCGGCTTCCTTCAATTATGAAGTCAACCGGAAACAGGTCTTCGCCGACAGCAGTTCCAGAAAGAACAGCCTGCCGAAATATATCGCGCTGGCCATTGTGATCCTGCTGTGCAATACATGCATTCTTCTGGCACTCAGCAGGATGGGAATCACAGCGGTTTATGCCAAGGTGCTGACCGAAATGATCCTCTTCCTGTTCTCATTCGCAATGCAGAAAAGATTTGTATTTCAGACTTAAAAAAGAAAGGAATCCTCATGAAAAAGAAAAAAATGTTCCATATCTTTGACTGTATGGTCATCCTGATTGTGTCAGCTTTCGTGCTTCTGGATACCTTTGTATTCACCAGAACCTATGCGGTGGCAGACAGCCATGAAAGCTCATCGGAAACGGAAATCCAGCAGACGGCCGATACGAATATGCTGGGGCTGGAAAAGAAAAGCACTGATCCGGAAGTCACTGCCAGTTCGTACAGCGATGAAAATATTCAGATTGAAATCAAAGAATATGAATATGAAGACTCGACGGTTTATGTCGCGGATGTACAGATCAGCGACCTCAGCTATCTCTACAGTGTTTTCGCCAATGATGTCTATGGCAAAAATGTGACTGCCGAAACCAGTGAAATGGCCGCCTCCAGCAATGCTATCCTGGCAATCAACGGCGATTACTACGGCGCAAGAAACAGAGGCTATGTCATCCGCAACGGCACATTGTACAGAGAAACATCCAACAACGCCGAAGTGCTGGCGATCATGAATGACGGCAGCTTTGAAATTGTCAGCGACAGCACAGTCAGCGCTGTCCGGCTGCTTGAAGCAGGAGCGGTTCAGGTATATTCCTTCGGACCGGGCTTAATTGAAAACGGTGAGATTGCGGTTGATGAAAATGATGAGGTCGGAAAAGCGAAAGCTTCCAATCCGAGAACGGCCATCTGTGAAATTGAGCCTCTGCATTATCTGTTTGTCGTCAGTGACGGCAGAACAGACGAAAGCGAAGGTCTGTCTCTTTATGAACTGGCTGAATTCCTGCAGACGCTTGGCGTCAGAACAGCCTACAACCTGGATGGGGGAGGATCCTCCACGATGGTCTTTATGAATGAAGTGATAAACAATCCGACCACAAGCGGAAGAAAGATTTCGGAAAGGAGTGTCAGTGATGCAGTGTGTATCGGCTATTAACAGAAAAGCAATGAAAATCTGGATTGGAATTGCAGGCTTCAGTATTCTCTTTGCCTTCATCTATGAAATGTTCAGTTTCGGTGTTTATTCCATCTTTATGTTATCCATGCCGGCTCTGCCCATTGTGCTCGGGATTCTTCCATCCATCCTGATCCCGGGAGAAATGGGAAGACTGTATAACGATGGGGTACTCATGATAATGGCGGGATTTGCCATTCTCGGCGTGCTTGAAATCTATGGTACATCGAGTGTATGGCCGTTATGGATGATTGCCTGCGGCGGACTGTTATGCGCATCAGGAATCGCTTTGAAACTGAGAAGCGCTGAATAAAAAAAGATGGTTCATCACCATCCGTAAGTAAATTTCTTTTCCTTTTCGACGACTGCTGTCGGTTTGACGGAAATATTGTCAACCCGGATAAAGCGGTCGCCTTTTTCAATCTGGTCAAGGAATTCAGTGATCTTTTCATCTTCTCCCTGAACATAGATTTCGACCATTGTGCCGTTGGGAAGATTCTTCACGGTTCCGGTCAGTCCGAGCCGCTGGGCACGGATCATGCAGAAACCGCGGAATCCGACGCCCTGCACACGTCCTTCCACAAATACATGATATCGTCTGATCATACTCTGCCTCCGGTTTCATTATATCTGAAAGCTTAATGCAGGAAAAAGACCAATTTCCTCAAAGGTATTGACCGGCGGTCAAAAAGTTGTATAGTTACATTGACAGGAGGTTTCAAAATATGGAACTTGGAAACAGGATTGAAAGAACTTACAGACGCGGCGAACAGACCGCGCAGAACGCAGCTTACGCGCTGGCGGAATTCCTGGATGTCAAAAAAGACATGATTACACAGACCATGCGGGTCAGAAACGGTTATATGATTCAGTGCCGGGGCGACGCGGCTGCAGAGTGGACGAAATATCTCGGCATGGACGCTGCCTTATGCGTTGAATTCATTCAGAATGATGATCTGCTCACCGTTACAGTCGGCTTTGAAAAGATGGCCGAAAAGCTCGGTATCGCAGCGGCAGGCGCGATATTCTTCCATCCGCTGGTACTGACAGCAGGCATCGGCGCTTTAAGACAGGCGTCACTGACACAGGATATTTTCAGCTTCCTGACCGATTTCTTCGGCAGCGAACCGATTGCGGAAGAACCTGCTGCACCTCAGCGTACAGCTGTCCCGGCTGAAAATGAAAAGGAATGCCCGTTCTGCGGCACAAAGAATGCGGAAGACGCGGTCTTCTGCAAGGCATGCGGCTCCAAGCTGGAAAAGGAAGAAAAGCATTGTCCTGAATGCGGAAGAGTGCTCACAGGCGATGAAGCATTCTGCCCGGGCTGCGGCACCAAGCTGAACTGATTCTTTCAATATTCATCAAGTAAGGGAAGGGCGTGAGCTCTTCTCTTTTCTGTGCTAAACTATAACGCGTCTGCAGTGAGGTAATGCGAATGATTCATGTGCTTCTCAATCTGTCCAACTTCGACGAACCATGGGCTTACGGCTCCATGGAAAATTTTCTGAACCCTTCTTCAAAAGTTCTGATTGTGCCGCTTTCCTACAGCGAAGGCTGGATTACGGACGGCATTGAATGGAAGGAAAAATACGGAAAGGGAACCGATGGCTATGAAGAGATTGTCCGTCCTTTCCGCTCCTTCGGAATCAAAGACAGATCCATTAAATGGATTAATTATTATGAAGATGATGAGACCAGCGCCAGACGCAAAATCCAGGAAGCGGATGTGCTGTTTTTCACCGGCGGCTATCCGGACTGGATGCTGCAGAGACTGTATGATCTTGGCATCAAGGAGGATGTGCAGAACTTTGACGGCGTCATGATGGGCGCAAGCGCCGGGGCGATGATCCAGCTGGATGAATTCCATCTCACACCGCAGGAAGACTATGAATATCAGTATTATGAAGGTCTTGCGCTGATCGGCGGATTTGATGTTGAAGTCCATTATGAAGAAGATCTTTCCCATATCGAAGCAATCATCCGCACGATTGAGGATACCGGAAAACCGGTCATCGCGATGCCGAATGAAAGCGGCGTGATTATCGACGGCCAGTCGTTTGAACTGCTTGGCGGAGCGTTTGTGCTGGGAACCAATGAGCTTGATGAGCTCTATGAAGCATATGATGCTTTAAAATATGAATATACAGGTTACTGAGTCAAGGGGAGGGAATTATGAGCGAAGCAGAACACAGCCACACGCATCCGCATGATCACGATCATGAACATGACCATGACCATGAGCATCATCACAACCATTCCCACACCCATAATCCCGAAGAAATCCGCAGGATTGTCAATCAGCTTTCCCGCTCCATCGGGCATCTCAATTCCGTCAAAAAGATGGTGGAGAATTCACAGGACTGCGCCGATGTGCTGATTCAGCTGGCGGCAGTCAAGGGAGAGCTCAATTCCATCGGCAAAGCTCTTCTGAAGGAACATATCGAACACTGCATCGTCGAAGCAGTCGCGGAAGGCGACAATGCGGCAGTCGAAAAGATGAATGAGGCGATCGACCGTTTCATGAAGTGAATGAAGGATCTGCGTGATCCTTTTTTCATTTGTGAAGGATGAAAAATCACGTTGAAAATTCAGCGGTTTCCTCTATAATCAATTAGGTAAAGCGTTAACGAAGAGACCAGTACCCGGAAGGGGCGCTTCAAAAGAGAGGAATCCGAAAGCTGAAAGGATTCTGAAGCAGTGTCCGGTGAATTCACTCTTCCAGTGAGGCCAATCCCCTCCGGCAGCTCCCGTTATGAGCAGAATCAAGGTGCGCGTTTCAGAATCAGGGAAACGCGAATCAGGATGGTACCGCGTGTCATGCGTTCCTGTGAATCGGAACGCTTTTTTATTGGAGGAAAACAATGGACAGGATCACAGAAGTACAGAATGAAGCGCTGGCGGCGATTGAAAGCGCAGCGGATCTGGAAGCACTGCAGCAGGCAAGAATCAAGTACCTGGGCAAAAAGGGCAGCATCCAGGCTCTGATGAGTGAAATGAAATCACTGCCGAAAGAAGAAAAGCCGGCATTCGGCCAGAGAGTCAATGTGTGCAAGCAGACAGTTACCGAAGCTCTTGAAAAAGCAGCTGAAAAACTGGAAGCCAAGGCACTTGAGGAACAGCTGGTCAAGGACCGTCTTGACATCACCCTGCCGGGTGTGAAGAAGGAAGCGGGAACCATTCATCCGCTCCACATGATTCAGCAGGAAATCGAAGACCTCTTCATCGGCATGGGCTACAAGATCGCCGAAGGCCCGGAAGTGGAAGAAGACTATTATAACTTTGAGCTTGCCAACATCCCGAAGGATCATCCGGCAAGAGAGATGCAGGACACATTCTACATCGATCCCAATACATTACTCAGAACCCATACAACCGCGATGCAGATGAGAGAGCTTGAAAAGGCAAAGGGAAAGACCCCGATCAAGCTGATCTGCCCGGGCAAGGTTTACAGACGCGATGACGATGACGCGACCCATTCCCATCAGTTCACACAGTGCGAAGGTCTTGTCGTCGGCGAACACATCACACTCGCGGATCTGAAGGGAACACTGGAATTCATGGCAAACAGAATGTTCGGCGAAGGCCGTCAGGTCCGTTTCCGTCCTTCCTATTTTCCGTTTACAGAACCGTCTGTAGAAGTTGACGTCTCCTGTCCTTTCTGCAACGGCAAGGGATGCGGTGTATGCAAGGGCTCCGGCTGGATTGAGATTCTCGGTGCCGGCATGGTTCATCCGCACGTGCTGGAAATGAACGGCTTTGATTCGGAAAAGTGCACCGGCTTCGCGTTCGGTATCGGTCTGGAACGTGTCGCAATGCTCAAGTACGGCATTGATGACATCCGCAATTTCTATATCAACGATCAGCGTTTCCTGAAAACGTTCGACCGTTTTGACTGAGGAGGGGAAACAACATGAGATTAAGTTACAAGTGGCTGAGCGAGTATGTCGATTTAAGCGGCATCACACCCTCTGAACTCGCTGACAGAATGACAACAGCAGGACTGGAAGTCGAAGGAATCGAACCGATGGCCAAGGGTACACACCTGGTAATCGGCGAAGTGCTTTCTTCCGAAGATGTTCCGGGAACACACCTGCATATTACACAGACAAAAGTTGGCCCCAATGACGATGATGTACTGCAGATCGTCTGCGGCGCTCCCAACTGCCGTGCCGGCCTCAAGGTGATTGTCGCGCTGGATGGCGCGGAGCTTCCTGACGGAACGATTCATGTAAGACCGTTAAGAGGCATCGATTCCAACGGTATGCTGTGTGCGCTCTATGAACTGGGCGTGGATAAGAAATATCTGACTGAATACCAGTGCAGCGGCATTGAAGAACTTCCTGCCGACGCGCCGGTAGGCGAAACAGATGTACTCGGATATCTGGGATATGACGATACCATTCTCGATGTTTCTCTGACACCCAACAGAGCAGACTGCTCCTCGATGTGGAACATGGCAAAGGAAGTCGGCGCCATTCTGCACCGTGAAGTCAAATGGCCTGATTATGCAGGAAAAGCAGAAATCGGCGAAGAAGGAACATTCAAGGTTTCTTCCGCAACCGAAAAGTGCCCGGTTTTCTACGGAAAGGCTGTCAACCATGTCAAGGTCGGACCTTCCCCGAAATGGATGGTCAACTACCTGCATGCGGCAGGCATGAACTCCATCAATAACGTTGTCGATATTTCCAACTTCGTTATGCTGGAAACGGGCCAGCCTCTGCATTACTACAATCTGGCAAAGCTTCCTGCCCGTGAAATCACAGTCCGCGATGACATTGAAATGACAATGACAGCGCTCGATGGCGTTGAGTTCGAAATCCGCAAGGGTGACCTTGTGATCACAACCGGCGGCGAGCCGACCGGTATTGCCGGCATCATGGGAGGCGAGGAATCGATGATTGATGAAACAACAGATTCCATCTTCATTGAAGCTGCTTCCTTCGATGCGGCAAGCGTACGCCGTTCCTCCATCCGTCTCAACCTGATCACAGAAGCTGCTCAGCGCTTCTCCAAAGGACTTGAGCCGCTGGCAATGGCAAAGGCAGTTGACCGTTCCGTTCAGCTGTTAACCGAATATGCGGACGCTTCCGGCTTTGAAAAGACTGTGATCTATGGCGATCCGTCCTTCGAACCGAAGACTGTAAAGGAAACACTGTCCCACTGCAACGATCTGCTTGGAACAGAGTTCACAATGGATCAGGTCAAGGAAGTTCTGACATGGCTTGATTTCAATCCGGAAGTAAACGGCGATGAAATCACATGCACCATTCCTTCCTACAGAACCGACATTGAACGTCCGGCTGATATCGATGAGGAAGTCATCCGTCTGATCGGATTTGATTCCTTAAAGAGCACACTTCCGTTCATGGAAGCTACAGTCGGCAGACTCACTCCGGCGCAGAGAGTCCGCAGAACAATCTGCGAACTGATGACCGGCGCGTCCCTGAATGAAATCATCACCTATACACTGGTTCCCCAGGAATATATCGATGAAGCATTCTGCGCATGCGGCGACGCAATCGCACTTGCGATGCCGATGAGCGACGCGAAGAAATATATCCGTACATCCCTGATCAATTCCGTTCTGGAATGCGCACAGTACAACACAGCGCATCAGACCGGCGCATGCCGCTTCTTTGAAATCTCCAAAGTCTACGGCAAGGGCTGTGAAGAAGAACGTCTCGCAGTTCTCTTTGACGGCAACCTGCAGGAAGACAGACTGCACGGCATTGAGGAACCGGGTGACTTCTATGCAATGAAGGGCCTGATTCTCTCTCTGTTAAAGAAGCTTGGCTTCTCCGGCGGCAGAATCCTGATCAAGGAAAACACATCCGACACTGTTCACTTCCATCCGTACAGAAGCGCTGAAATCTGGATGGACAGAAAGTTCCTCGGCGTCTTCGGCGATATCCATCCGGCATATGCGAAGAAGTTCGATCTGAAGAAACCGGTCTATGCGGAAATCAAGCTGGATCAGCTCTTTGAAACAAAGGGCACCAGAATGAAGTTCGTACCGCTTGACCGCTATCCGGCAGTCTCCAGAGACATCGCGGTTGTCGCAGATACCGAAGTATCCGCAAAGCAGCTGATGGAAACCATCTCCAGAGCCGGCAGCAGATTAATCCGCAATATCGAAATCTTCGATATCTATGAAGGCGAAAGAATCGGTGAAGGCAAGAAGTCGGTTGCACTGAGAATTACATATCAGGCAAGCGACCACACCCTCAAGGATGAAGAAATCACAAAGGTTCATAACCAGATCCTTGACGCTCTGAAGAACAAGCTCAAGGCAGAGCTCAGAGCTTAACCGCATCAACTCATGCAAAGCACACCGGCTGACGGTGTGCTTTTTTGATGAAAGTGCTATAGTGAAAGTATGTTCGGATTCCATAAGAAAAAAAGAGTCGTGAAGGAATATGATCACGAACGGTATGAACCGGTTCTGCGCAGCAGCATCTGCACGGGCGAAACCACTGCCGGTTTCCTCGACCGCACCAACCAGACATACCGTGAAGTTCTTCTGATCAATGATGACAGCGATCTGGAAGAATTCCGTGAGACCTATGGGATTGAAGGGGAGATCCGGGTGACCTATTGATTGCCTTCAAGTTCTGTCCATTCATCTGTTTTTGTCATGCCTGAAAGAAAATGACAGGAAGCAGTCTTCAAAGCCTTAAAAAAACGCTCAGTCACGAGCGTTTTGTCTTTTTCAGGGCATCCAGATAACCGGAAACCCAGTTCATTTTATTTTTGATCAATACCATAAAGACCAGCGAGATGATCGAAAGCGAACGGTTCAGATTCCTGAGCGGTGTATCTTCAAACAGAACAATGTATCTGCCGGGTTCAGGATCATAGATCTGCACAAGACCTTCATCTGACTTCCGGATCTGGAATCGCTCCATCGTCGAATCCGTCCGGTAAACTGCCCAGCCTTTATACCACGTTAACGGCAGGATCAGATCGGACTCCGGATCTTCTTCAAGACTGAAGGAGAACCATCTCGGACTGCGGTTATAGGCAAAACCGGTTTCTTCCCGGTTTTCATTCAGGATTTCTCTGCTCTGTGTGCGGTAATCAGGATGGGGCCAGGGAAGATAATCACCGGCCGCAAGTTCCACTCTGACATAATCAGCCGAATAGCAGGGATCGCATAGTTTTCCATCCAGCACATCCTGCCATGTCTGGCTGTCGCTTAAGCCGAATGAGCGGTACAGAGCAGGCCGCACATGCCAGATACATTCAGCGCTTAACACCAAAGCGCAGGCATAGATCAGAACTTTCTTTTTCAGCAGCTCTGTAACCGCAATCGAAGCAGGAATGCTTAATAATGCAATGCCGGCTGTATTGAGACGCCAGGGAAACTGCAGGATACGGAGAATGACCAGATATTTCCATGGAATCAATGAACAGGGCAGAAGAATCATGACATAGCCCGCATAGAAGCAGACATCCGCGAAGCGGTTTTTCTTTTCCTTTTTTACCAGAAGATAAAGCAGCGGCACAAACTGCAGGAAATAGCCCGCATTGACCAGCATCGTATCATCATGCGCTCTTTCGTTTCCGGCCAGAGCGAATACTGTCCGGTTGGCAAAATACTGCCAGGGGTCAATGGAATAGGATTCCAGGGAAGAAGAGGAAGCGAAGTAATTCACGACAAGGGTCTGGTTTCTTAACTGTTCTATCATCGGCAGGGTATAGAATGCCGTAATCAGAAATGCGAATCCTGCGCCTTTGCATAAGGCAAGGAAGATCTTTTTCTCCATCCTGTCGAGAAATGCAATAAAGAATATGATGCAGACCATCACAGCCAGTACAAAGGAAAGATTGTGGCTGAGAATCATTGCCGCAAGGCTCAATGCCAGTGCGAACCATTCTTCTTCGTTTTTTTCATGAAGAATGCCGTACAGGCTGTTTACCAATGCCGGAAACACAGCCAGGGCAAAGATTTCGCCAAGAGCGCCTCTTACATAAATGTCTGTGATGTGATAATTGGAAAACAGATAAGCAGAGGCCGCAATCAGTCCGGCTTCCTTTTTCCCTGTAATCCGTTCCGCAAGCTTCATCATGAAGAAGGCGGAAAGATAAGACGCAATGATGACGGTGATCCGGCAGCACATCGCAAGCGGGACGCCGGCAAGGCGCAATATTGCGGAAGGGATCAGGAAGAAGTCACTGTAGAAGAGCGGACTTGGATAGCCGAATCCGTAGTTTTCGCTCATATACATTGCCGGAAGGAATTCTCCTGCACCGATGCATTCGGCAAGATGTTCAATTCTGGAAAGATGGAAGAAGGTATCATGTTCGACCGCTGTAAATCCCCTGAAAAGATAGGGGAACATCAGGACAATTGTGATCAGCAGCGACATGAGCAGATCATATCCGTGATCCGAAAAGATTTTTTTTATCCGAAGTGCCATGATGGTAAAAGCTCCAGTGCATCAGTATAGCCAATCGAGGTGCCGAATCCGCATGTGGCAGGAAGATAGAGCACAAACAATGCGGTATACAGGCACATAAACGCGATGACAGCCGGTTTCACGCGTGCGTCATTGCGCATCAATGCGTCAATGGCATAGACCATCGCAAGAATCGCAAACATGGATGTGGGATAGAAGTGATAGCTGAATACGCAGCGGTCAACCAGAAGCCATGGACATAAAGCGGAAAGGAAACCGATCGCAATGATAAAGGCATTGCCGTTTCTTTCTCTGAAAATGCTGTAGATGACATAGATCATGGAAAGCAGTCCGCCGGTGCATAAAAGCGGATTGGAGAAGCAGCTGATCGTATGATACCAGCCGTTAGCGTCATAGGAGCGGTGATACCACATCGGCCGGATATCGAGAAGCCATTGCCACCAGACTGACTGATAAGGATGGGTGGCAGTGACATTGCGGTGATACCAGTAAATATATTTTGTCTGTTTCCATACATTTGCCAATGACCAGCTGCCGTCTTTCCATACATGATCAGGCAGATAGGTCAGAACATAGATGGCAATGGGAATCAGGATGAAGAAGACAATGCAGCAGGCAAGGGTGATGATTGTGTTTTTTACAAATACAGAACGGATATGTTCCGCTTCCTTTTTCTGCAGTTCACTGATTTCGTTTCCTTCTTTGAGCAGCTTTGAGGCTTTGCGGTATTCATAGAATCTCTGGAAGATGCCGGCAAAGAAGATTGCCGCAAGTCCGGCTCCGCTGTAGCATCCGGTCCACTTGGTGGATACCGCAATGCCCATCCATAAACCGCAGAGGAACAGGTTTTTCAGCTGTTTCTTTAAAGGCGTGTCATAGAAGCTGGAATGGAACCAGCGGATCATATACAGGAACATGATCAGGATAAACAGAACACTGAATGGTTCCAGGGTTCCGATTCTTGATGTGGTGATATGCATGAAATCACCGGCCAGAAGAATCGCGCCGCATGTGCAGGCAAATGTTTTGCGGAACATTTCCTTGCATATCAGGTACAGGATCGGAATCATCAATGCCCCGGCGATTGCCCCGGGAAGACGCCATGCAAAGGGAGAAAGGCCGAACAGTTTAATGGAAAGGGCCATGAGGTTTGTTCCGAATAAAGGATGTACGGTCGCGTACATTCGCTGTCCTTCGGCAATCTCCCACGCGTTGCGGGGATGATAGACTTCATCAAAATAGCCTTCTTCAACATAGGTGGGATACAGCGGCACAAGATCCTGTTCATCAATGATCAATGAAGCAGGGTATTCAGAAGATGAAGCGCTGTCAGAGCTGACTTCCAGTTTTACAAAACCGGAATGATCAGGTTTTCTCAGCGCGAATTCCGTCATGGTGTCATTTTTGTTCTGAGAAGTGATCTTTACATATGGATAATCCCAGTCACCTTCAATGATGTCATATTCAAAGATGCCTTCGCTTTTGAGAACTGTCAGTTCCTCCCAATGGCGCATGTCACTGCTTCCTTCAACAAGAATGTCATGGAAGCCAAGCTGATAGTCATCGGGATTGGAGTTGTTGTCGCCTTCATTGTAAATTGCATAGATTGCATCAAAGGCAGTGGATTCTTTCAGTTCCAATACGATTTCGGTATGATCGCTGACAGGCTGCCAGGTGGTATTGACAAACTCTGTGCTGCCGAGCTGATGGAAAGATACAGCCGCGTAGAGGCCTGTGACCATCGCCATCGTAAAGAGATCTTTTTTGGTAAGCTTTGGAGAAGGGATGGATGTTTTGACAAACGGCAGGGAACTGACTTTCCTCTTTTGTTTCTGAATCTTCCGCTCAGGAAGAAACCGGAATAGCGTCCATACAAGAACAGACGCGATCAGACATGCAATCATCAGCGGGATCAGTTCGCTGTTTCTGAATAAGTTATAGCTGAGTGTTTTCATAAGAACCATTATATAGAGAAAAAAATACAGCGGAAAGAGCTCCGCTGTATCATCATTCAGTTTCCAGAAGGTTCTTTACCGCTTCCTGGATCAGTTTGCCGGTATTGGTTTCCGAAACACCGACAATCGAGGAACCGCAGTGCTGGAAGGGAATCAGAATGCGCTTTGCGTCAGACCGGCCGACCGCAAGCGCCATGGCAGGCGTGACTTCGCCGAGCATGGAATCGGCAATCGCGATGCCGATCGGACCGATGATCACATCCGCTTTGCGGCATGCGACAATCACTGCGTTTTCTCCGGTTGCGCATAAATCAGCGCCGGCTTTCAACATGGCCTGGGACGCTGCCGCGTTTGTGCCGACCGCATGTACGGTCATTTCCGGTTTTCTGCTTTTGATTTCCGTGATCAGCTGTCTGCCGATGCCGCCGCCCTGGGCGTCGATGACAAGAATATACATAGTTCCGCCTCCGTCTGCTGTCTGCATTTTAGCACAGTTCGGTGATCTGAAAAAGTTTAGCACTCGGGTTGACAGAGTGACAGCAAATGACTACAATAATCAATGTTAGCAAACACTCGACATGAGTGCTAAAAATAGGAGGCAGAAATGTTAAGACCTTTACATGATTATGTCGTACTTGAAAAAGTAAAAGAAGAAGAAAAAACAGAAAGCGGAATTATCCTGACCACACAGAAGGCCAAGGATGAACCGAGCCATGGCGTTGTCATCGCTGTCGGTCCGGGCAGGACAGAAGACGGAAAGCTTGTACCGGTTGACCTGAAGGAAGGCCAGCATGTTATTTACAAGAAATATTCCGGAACAGAAGTCAAAAATGACGGTAAGGAACTTCTGCTGATCAAGGCGGAAGATATTCTCGCAATTGTTGAATAAAAGAAAGAAGGAAATTTCAAATGGCAAAGGAAATCAAATATTCAAAGGACGCCAGATCCAAGATGCTGGCAGGTGTCAACACACTGGCTGACGCTGTGAAAGTGACACTGGGCCCCAAAGGCAGAAACGTTGTTCTCGAAAAGAGCTACGGTTCACCGGTTATCACCAATGACGGTGTTACCATCGCCAAGGAAATCGAACTGGAAGACAAGTTCGAAAACATGGGCGCAAAGCTTGTATATGAAGCTGCCAACAACACAAATGAACTGGCAGGCGACGGCACAACCACAGCCACAATCCTGACCCAGGCTATGATCACTGCCGGTCTCAAGGCAGTCGACAAAGGTGCCAACCCTGTTCTGATGCGCGAAGGCATCGACAAGGCCGCAAACGCTGCCGCCAAGCAGCTGCTTTCCCAGTCCCATCAGGTTACAACCAATGAGGATGTCAGAAACATCGCAACAATCTCTTCCGGAAGCGAAGAAATCGGCACCATCATCGCTGAAGCGATGGAGAAGGTCGGCAACGACGGCGTCATCAATGTCGATGAATCCCGTTCCTTCGAAACAACTCTGGAAATGACAGAGGGCATGCAGTATGACAAGGGATATGTTTCCCCGTACATGGTCTCTGACCGTGAAAAGATGGAAGTCACACTCGACAATCCGTTCATCCTTGTCACAGACCAGAAAGTCAACACAATCCAGGATATCCTTCCTGTTCTTGAAGAAGTCGTCAAGGTCAACAAGCCGCTGCTGATCATCGCTGATGATTATGACAACGAAGTCATGAGCACTCTGATCATCAACAAGCTCAGAGGCACATTCAATGTCGTAGCCACAAAGGCTCCGGGATTCGGCGACAACGCGAAGAACCAGCTGGCTGACATCGCTGCGATGACAGGCGCAAACTTCTTCGCAAAGGACCTCAACGCCAACCTGGCTGACATGACAGTCAATGACCTCGGTTCTGCCAAGAAGGTTGTTGTCTCCAAAGACAAGACAACCATCATCGACGGCGCAGGCGACAAGGCTGCCATCGCTGAAAGAGTTGCCGAAATCAAGAGCGCAATTGAAACAACAACTTCCGATTATGACAAGAAGAAGCTGCAGGAACGCCTCGGCAAGCTGTCCAACGGCGTAGCTCTGATCAAGGTCGGTGCCACAACCGAAACAGAACTCAAGGACAAGAAGCTGAGAATTGAGGACGCTCTCAACGCAACCAAGGCTGCTGTTGAAGAGGGTGTCGTAACCGGCGGCGGACTGGCTCTGGTTCAGGCTTACAAGGCAATCAAGGATACAGTCAAGAGCGATATCACTGACGTGCAGAGAGGCATCAATGTTGTCCTTGAAGCACTGAAGGAACCGATCATGCAGATTGCGGAAAATGCCGGCTTTGAAGGAACTGAAATCCTTGAAAAGCAGCTGGCAGCAGACGAGAATGTCGGCTTCAACGCAAGAAACGGCGAATGGGTTGACATGTTTGCGGCAGGCATCATTGACCCGTGCAAGGTCACAAGAAGCGCACTGCTCAACGCGTCCAGCATCTCCGGTCTGTTCATCACAACCGAAGCAGCGGTTGCGGAAATCCCGCATGAAGAACCGGCAGCTCCGGCAATGCCTCAGTATTAATATCTGGAAAGCGTTGTCAACCAGATTCTCTTCGGACTCTGAGATTCAAAACATAAGCATACTGAAAAGAACAGCGGCCGCTGTTCTTTTCTTTTACCATTCAAATGAGCATTCACTTCCGTTTAAGGGCGGATGATGAAGCAGACGCTCCATCCACGGTCCGTAGTTTTTATCTTTGAGAAGTTCCATCATTTCTTCATAATACGGATCGTTCATGATTGTTTCAGCATCCGCTTCCAGAGTTCCTCTTCCATAACTGTCAAAGAAGAAGGAAATCAGGTCTAAAACACCCTGGGATGTTTCTTCATCCAGTTCCGCTTCCCTGCAGAAATTCACAAATGCGGTAAGGAAGGAATCTGACTGCTTCTGTATCAATGCCTGCGCCATTGCGTATGCTGTTTCTTCACCGTAATTCTTCAGATCAATCTGTTTCAGAGAATAGGAAACACCGGTTTCATTCATCTTCAGCCATCCATAGCTGTGGAAAGAGCTGAAGGGCATACCGGTCAGTATTTCATACATGTCTTCATGATGATAGACAGACTGGGCATGCTGGTGGCCGGAAAGACAGATGCGCACATGATGTTTCTTCAGAAGATCATAGAGGGAATCATTCTGAATCAGATAGCCTTTATAGGCGGACTCCTCAATTCCGGCAATCACATTGTGATGGGAAAGAAAGAGCACATGTTCATTCCGTTCTTCCGCTTTGATCAGCTGCTGTTCAAGAAACTCCATGGTTTTCTCATCGAAGCGTCCGCCGGTATCTCCATAATGGCTGGAGTCCATCGCAAGCACGGAAACGCCATGGGTATGAAGGGCATAGCTGAAGGATGCGGTGTCTTTTTCATCCATCTTCAGCAGCGGCACAAAGTCTGTTTCATACGGCTTCATGGAGGACTGGCCGTAATCATGATTGCCGGGAATCATGATCAGTTCAATTCCGGCATCCTTTACCTTCTTCAATTTCAGCGCAAGCTGCAGGACATCTTCCTCTCTGCCGTTATTGGTATTATCGCCAAGCATGATTAATGCGTCCGGCTTTTCATCAATGATCTGCGCGATCAGTGCGTCGGTCACTTCTAAGCATAAAGGCTCCAGGGGCACAATGCCGTTGAAGGCAGAAGGGGCGGACGTATAGTGCAGATCGGCGACGATCGCGGCTGTAAAGTCTGCTTCTGTGTATTCCTGTGTTTCCTGTATGTTCTGACATCCGCATAAGGCAAGCGAAGCTGCCAGCAGGATGGATCTGATTTTCCGCATGGCACAATCATAGCGCGAAACATGCAATGGTGCTATGGAGATACTTACAGAATCCGTATTCTGTTAACATCACATCTTTGCATGAAACAGGCATGGCATACTATAATAAACAGGCTGAGGTACTGATCATGAATGTATATGACTGGGATAATACAATTTACCGCGGGGATTCCACATTCGGTTTTGTCCGCTGGCTTTATGTGCATTATCCAAAGACACTGCTGTCGATTCCAAGAACCGCATTATTCGGTCTGCTTTACGGCGTGCGGGCTGTAAAGAAACTGACATTCAAGGAAAATCTCTATCACATGTTTGTCTATGTCGATGACATGGATGAAGCGGTTGAACGCTTCACTTCCTCCCATATGGACCATATCAAGCAATGGTACAAAGACGGACAGAAAGACGATGACCTCGTCATTTCCGCTTCTCCTGAATTTCTCATCTCTTCCTTCTGTAAAAAAACAGGCATTGTCTCATGCATGGCATCCGTGGTGGATGAGAAAACCGGAAAGTACAGCGGCATCAACTGCCATGGCAAAGAAAAAGTCAGACGCTTTTATGAGCT